>JBHELU010000282.1:0-12942 GCA_046262955.1 Actinomycetota bacterium
CTAGCGCCCGCTCGAGATCGGTTCCGTCGGGCGCGCGACGGCGTTGCGGTCGGAAAACTGTCCGGTGCCGTCGGCAGCTACTCCCAACTGTCTCCAGAAGTCGAGAGCTACGTCTGCGACCGCCTAGGACTGGTTCCGGAGGACGCCGCAACGCAGGTCATCCCACGTGACCGCCACGCGGAGTTCCTCGCAGCGATCGCGGTTACGGGGGCGTCGCTCGAGCGCTTTGCTCAAGAGATCCGGCATCTGCAGAGAACCGAGGTGGGCGAGGTACAAGAACCGTTCCGCGAAGGTCAGAAGGGTTCCTCGGCGATGCCACACAAACGCAACCCGATCGTGTCCGAGCGGATCTGCGGTCTTGCTCGGTTGCTGCGTGCTTACGCGCAAACGGGGTTCGAAAACGTCGCCCTGTGGCATGAACGCGACATTTCGCATTCCTCGGTCGAGCGCGTTACGTTCGCCGACGCCTGCATCCTGCTCGACTACCTGATCGATCGGATGCGGTGGGTCGTCGACGGCCTGGTCGTCAATTCGGATCGCATGCTTTCGAACCTCGAAGCCTCCTATGGGCTCGTCCACTCGCAGACGGTTCTCACTACGTTGCTGCAGAAAGCGGATATCCAGCGCGAAGAGGCGTACGCGCTCGTGCAGCGCAACGCCATGGCGGCGTGGGACGAGGGGCGCTCGTTGAAGGAACTGTTGAAGTCGGATCCCGACGTGACCGCGTACCTTGACCCCGACGAAATCGAGAGATGTTTCGACAACTCGCGCTATCTTGAGAATGCCAACGCGGTCTTCGAGCGCTTGGAGGCTTTGTAGTGCTGGATGCCTTGCATATCGGTTCCGGCAAGGTACGCGAGCTCTACCAGGTCGGCGATGACCGCTTGCTGCTGGTCGCATCCGATCGGATCAGCGCTTACGACGTGGTGTTGGCCCAAGCGATCCCGGATAAGGGCAGGGTATTGACCGCGCTGTCGGACCACTGGCTCGAGGCGACGCGCGATATCTGCCCCAATCACCTGGTGTCGGTTCGAGCGTCCGATCTGCCTAACGTCGGCAAGGAAGACATCGCCGGGCGCGGGATGCTGTGCTGGCGAGCCGAGCCTCTGCCGATCGAGTTCGTGGTACGGGGTTACCTCGCAGGCTCAGGATGGCGGGAGTATCAGATCGGGCGGTCGGTGTGCGGTCACGAGCTGCCGGAAGGGCTGTTGGAGTCCTCGAAACTTCCTCAGCCGATCCTCACACCGGCGACCAAGGCAACGTCGGGTCACGACGAGAACATCACTGAGACGCAAGCGGCAGAGATGGTGGGCAAGAAGCACTACGACGCGGCACGGGAGTACGCGCTCGCGATCTACGAGCGTGCAGCCGTCCAAGCCGCCGAGAACGGCGTCATCGTCGCCGACACCAAATTCGAGTTCGGTCTCAGAGAGGGCCGGGTCATGCTGATCGACGAGGTCCTGACGCCCGACTCGAGCCGGTTCTGGCCGGCAGACCAGTACCAGCCCGGGAGACCGCAGCCTTCGTTCGACAAGCAATACGTGAGGGATTGGCTGGACCAAACGGGTTGGGATCACAGCCCGCCGCCGCCCGATCTGCCGGACGATGTGGTGGCCGCTACCAGGAGCAGGTATGTCGAGGCCTACGAGCGCATCACGACCAGGCCGTTCGTTGAGTGGTTGGAGGCGGTGACCTCTTGACGGCGAACCTGTCACAGGCTCAGAGCTCGGCGGAGCTCGGCGTCGCCTTGCGATCGGTTCTCGCTAGCCCCAACGAAGGTTTCTCGACGATCGTTCGCGCTGCGGACGTGCGATCGAAGGCCGGGCAGAAACCCGCGGAGGGGATCACTCCGTACGCGCTGGCGTGGCTCGGAGGCGCGGCGCTCATGGCGTTGTGGCTCAAATTCGGTGGGTTGATCGGGGTCCGAGACGTCCACGCATCCGAGTTCGGTTGGAGCGCGTTGGTCGCGTCGCTGGTCTTCGGGGGCCTGGTCGCCGTAGGTGCGCAGATCGTCTGGAGCGTCGTCGGCGCGCGCCTCGCCCACAAAGCTGGGTCACAGCCTGCGCTGTCGGCTCGTGACATGAGGCTCGTGTGGGGTGCTGCCGCGTTACCGCAGGTAGCCGCCGTTTTCTTACTTCTGCCCCTCGACGTTCTCTTCTTGGGGCGCGGGTCGTTCACGAGCGATCGCTTGGTAGATCCTTTGGCAACCGCTTGGGCAGCGACATCGATCGCACTGGCGCTGAGCCTGGGGGCATGGTCCGCGTGGCTCTTCGTGACGGGCATCAAAACGACTTCGCATGTCGAGACAACCAGAGCCGTTGCGCTCGCTGTGTCCGCCGTCCTGACGCTTGCGGCATTGACGGCGATCCTTGTAGTTGCCGCCAAGCTGTTGGCAGGTGCCGGATCGTGACGTTTAGGGCGCACGTCACCGTCACGTTGAAGGACGGCATCGCCGACCCTCAAGGCCAAACCATCGAGCGAGCTTTGCCTGCGCTTGGATTCAAAGGCGTGACGGATGTCAGGGTCGGAAAGCACATCGAAGTGCAGATCGACGCGGTCGACAAAGAAGCCGCCGAAGTTGCGCTCGACGAGATGAGTAAGGCATTCCTCGCGAATCCGGTGATCGAGTCGTATCGGATCGACATCCAATGACGGCTCGTGTCGGTGTCGTTGTTTTCCCCGGATCCAACTGCGAACTCGATTGCGTGTCCGCACTCGCCACGTTTGGCATCGACGCGCAGCTGATCTGGCACGCAGAGCAAAAGCTTCCCAACGTAGATGCAGTGATCCTGCCGGGAGGTTTCGCCCACGGCGACTATCTGCGCACCGGTGCCATCGCGCGCTTCTCGCCGGTGATGGATCCAGTTGCCGCTCATGCAGACCAGGGTGGGTTGGTTCTCGGTATCTGCAGCGGTTTCCAAGTGCTGTGCGAAGCGGGGTTGCTACCGGGAGCGCTGCGCAAGAACGCGGGACTGAAATTCATGTGTCGCTGGGTCGAGCTTCGTGTCGACAACGCATCGACACCTTTCACGTCGGTTGCCCGTGAAGGCCAAGTGCTGAGGATCCCCATCAATCACTTCGAGGGCAACTGGTACGCAGACGACGACACTCTCGCCGAGATGAAGCGGAGTGGTCAGATCGTGTTGCGTTACGTCGACAATCCAAACGGATCTCTGGACGACGTTGCCGGCATCACGAATGCTGCCGGCAACGTGTTCGGGTTGATGCCTCATCCCGAGCGAGCATGTGACACCATCCTCGGATCGACCGACGGAAGGGTCGTTCTCGGTTCGATGCTCGAGCATGTGAGCGCTTTGATCGCTTCTTGATGAGCTCCACGATGGTGCATCGCGACCTCGGTCTTACCGACGAGGAGTACGACAAGATCCGTTCCATCCTCGACCGGGATCCCACGTACACGGAGCTCGCCATGTTCTCCGTGATGTGGAGCGAGCACTGCTCGTACAAATCCAGTCGCATCCATCTGAAGAGGCTTCCCACTTCCGGCCCCCACATCCTGGTCGGACCGGGTGAGGGAGCGGGAATCATCGAAGTCGCTCCCAGCGTCGCGGTCGCGTGGAAAGCCGAGTCGCACAACCACCCCTCGTTTGTCGAGCCGGTCAACGGCGCTGCAACCGGAGTCGGAGGGATCGTGCGCGACATCCTTTCTATGGGAGCTCGCCCGATCGCACTAATGGATTCGCTTCGGTTCGGCGATCCATCGCAAAGTGAAACTGGCGCGCGCACCCGATACGTCGCGGAAGGTGTCGTTAGCGGTATCTCGTCCTACGGGAACTCGATCGGTGTCCCAACTGTCGGCGGCGAAACCATCTTCGAAAACTGTTACACGGAGAACCCACTTGTGAACGTGGCATGTCTCGGCGTGATCGAAGAGCGAGTCATGCAGGGACGAGCGGAAGGTGTGGGAAACCCAGTCGTCCTCATCGGGTCATCGACGGGCCGCGACGGGATCGGCGGTGCAAGCGTTCTCGCGTCGGCAACGTTCGACGAGAACTCGCTCGAAAAGAGGCCTTCGGTCCAAGTGGGCGACCCATTCTCGGAGAAGTTATTGATCGAAGCGTGCCTCGAGCTCGTTAAGCGCGGATTGCTCGTAGGGCTTCAGGATCTCGGCGCGGGAGGCATCGCGTGCCCCACTTCCGAGATGGCCGCCAAAGCCGGCACTGGTATACGCGTGCACGTCGATCGGGTTCATCGGCGAGAGCCGGACATGGAGCCGTTCGAAGTGATGATCTCGGAATCCCAAGAACGGATGATGGCGGTGGTCAGCCCCGAGAATCTAGATACGGTGCTCGAGGTTTGCCGGCGCTGGGAGCTCGAAGCCCGAGTCATCGGTGAAGTTGCTGCCGGAGATCGCCTCGAAGTGGTCGACAATGGCGAGGTCGTCGCCGACGTGCCGGTTCGAGCACTGGCAGAAGACGGCCCGGTTTACGAACGCCCCAGCGCGCGTCCGTCGTGGATCGACGACGTTCAACGCGCACCCGTGGGAGGTGCGCGTCCGGCAGATCTGAAAAGAGCTCTCCTCCAGCTGCTGGGCTCACCGTCGCTCACATCGAAGCGATGGATCTGGCAGCAGTACGACCACATGATCTTTCTTGGGACCATCTCCGGACCGGGCGGCGACGCCGCCGTGATCAGGCTCCCGGGGCGGTCGGAAGCAGTGGCGATCAGCGTCGACGGGCCGGGCCGGTACTGCTATCTCGATCCTTACGAAGGCGCCCGCCTTGCGGTGTGCGAGGCCTTTCGCAACGTTGCCGTTACCGGCGCCATTCCGCTCGCGATCACGAACTGTCTCAACTTCGGCGACCCCGAACGTCCGGATGTGATGTGGCAATTCGAGGAAGCGATCCGAGGGATCGCCGATGCATGTGCCGAGCTCGAGACTCCGGTAACCGGCGGAAACGTGTCCTTCTATAACGAGACCAGCAAGCGCCCGATCTATCCGACCCCCGTCATCGGGATGCTGGGCGCGCTCGAGGACGTGGCCCGATCTGTTCGTTTCGGTCTGGGGGCCGAAGGAGATGCCGTCGTCCTGCTGGGTTCTTCACGCCCGGACGACTTCGGCGGAAGCGAGCTTTCCCTCGTGATGGAAGGACTCGTCGGAGGCCGCCCACCGGCACCGGACCCCACCGCCGAGAAAGCTCTGGGTCGAACGATCCGCGAAGCCGCCGCCCGTGCCCTCCTATCCGGGTCGCACGACGTGGCTTCGGGAGGCGTCGCGGTCGCGCTTTGTAAAGCCGCGTTCGCGTCGGGCCATGGTTTCGTCTTGGAAAAAGGTGCGATCGACCACCCATTCTTGTTCTGCGAGTCGCCGGCGCGCGCGATCGTGACCTGTTCGCCGAGCGACGTAGAGGCAGTGACGGAGATCGCCCGCGGCTACGGAATCCCCGTTGCGGTTCTGGGAAACGCCGGCGGCTCGACGCTCGACTTCGGTTCCTTCGAGTTGCCGATCAAAGATGCAAGAGATGCGTTTGAAAGAGGCCTGGTCGACGCGCTCTCCGTTAGTGTGAATTAGCGATGGAAGAGATGCGCGACAAGTGCGGCGTTACCGCTATCTATGCCCCCGGCGAAGACGTAGCTCGCCTTACTTATTACGCGCTGTACGCGCTTCAGCACCGCGGCCAGGAGTCGGCCGGGATCGCGATCGCCGACGGCCGCACCGTCGTCGTCTACAAAGAGCTCGGCTTGGTCAGCCAGGTTTTCGACGAAGCGGTCCTCGCAAGTCTGAAAGGCGATCTGGCTATCGGCCACACCAGGTACTCGACAACAGGGTCGACCACGTGGGAGAACGCTCAGCCCTCCTACAAGAGCGGTGCTGCCGGCCAGATCGCACTCGCTCATAATGGCAACCTGGTCAACTCAGTCGAGCTCAAGCGAACGCTCGAGGAAGCAGGGGGCGACCCCACACCTCGCGGAGCGCGCCTTCCCTCGTCATCGGACACAGATCTCGTTGCGGCCCACATCGCGCGGGCCAGTCAAGGGGACACCCGCCAGGCGATCCTCGATGTGCTGCCGAGGCTGTCCGGTGCCTACTCGTTCACGATGATGGACGAGAGCAGGATCTTCGGAGCTCGCGACCCGCAAGGTTTCAGACCTTTGTGCATCGGACGCCTCGGCGACGCGGGGTGGATCCTTGCATCGGAGACATGTGCGCTCGATCTGCTGGGTGCCTCGTTCGTCCGTGACGTCGAACCGGGCGAGCTGGTCGAGATTGGGGCAGACGGGATCACGTGCGAGCGGTTCGCATCGGGCAGATCGGCCGCATGCGTTTTCGAGCACGTTTACTTCGCCCGCCCCGACTCGACTCTGATGGGGCAGAACGTGTACTCGACTCGTTTCCGCATGGGCCAGCGCTTAGCCGAAGAAGCCGAGGTCCAAGCGGACCTCGTGATGCCCGTCCCCGACTCCGGGGTACCGGCAGCGCAGGGCTTCGCGCAGGGCTCCGGGATCACCTACGGCGAGGGCTTCGTGAAGAACCGCTACGTGGGCCGGACGTTCATCCAGCCGACGCAGTCCATGCGCCAGCAAGGCATCCGGATGAAGCTGAACCCCCTGCGTGACGTGATCGAAGGCCGCCGGCTGATCGTGGTCGACGACTCGATCGTGCGGGGCAACACCACCAAGCAGATCGTGCACATGCTCAAGGACGCCGGGGCCCGCGAGGTCCACATGCGGATCTCGTCGCCCCCCATCAAATGGCCCTGCTTCTACGGCATCGATATGCCCGACCAGGACGAGCTGATCGGCTCCCGCCTCGAGGTCGAGGAGATCTGTGCCCACATGGGGGCCGATTCCCTTGCTTACCTGTCGATCGAGGGCATGCTGGCGGCCACCCAGGTCCCCGTGGACGGTTTTTGCACGGCGTGCTTTTCTTCGAGCTATCCCGTGCCGATACCGAAGGATGAGCTGCGCACGAAGCACGTCCTGGAGGCCCACGGGCCGGTCGCTCCGCGGCCGGGCTACCCGCTCGACCCCAGCTAGATCAGCAGCCCGAGCCGCGCGGCCGGGTGATCCCCGATGATGACGCTCATCGTCGTGGTCGCTTTCCTTGCGGCCGCTGCCTACGCAGGCTTCCGTGAGCGTGGCTATCGCTCCGCGATGAAGAGCCTCGATCACCAGAAGGACACCACCACCGAGCTTTCGGCTCGCCTCTACGAGCTTTCGACCCTTTCCGAGGTCGGCAAGACGGTGTCCACTTCCCTCGATCTGAACGAGGTCCTCGACGTCATCCTGCACTCCTCCGTCGACCTGCTGCGTGCGACAGAGGGATCGATCATGTTGCTCGAGGAAGACAACAAGCACCTTCAGGTCGTCAGCTATCTCGGCCCCCGTCTCGAGACTGTGATGAAGGGCCGTGCCGTGCTGGGTCAAGGTGTTTCGGGTCGCGTTGCCGAGTCGCGCGAAGCGATGCTGATCCAAGGCGATGCCGTTCCCGGACGTGATGAGAAGGGCTCACGACACATCAACTCCGCTATGTCCGTCCCCCTTGTCAAGGGTGACGAGCTCCTCGGCGTGTTGAACCTCAGTGAAACCGAAGGCAAGCGTCGGTTCAACGAGCTGGACCTGGCAACGCTCGGCCTCTTCGCCGAGCACGCGGCGATCGCGATCGGCAACGCTCGTCTCTTCGAAGCAGAGCGCGAGGCCGTCCAGCGTCTCGAAGATCTAGACCGACAGAAGAATGAGTTCGTCGCGACGGTCAGTCACGAGTTGAAGACCCCACTTACCGCCATCATCGGCGCGGCGAAGACGGTGTCGCGCAAAGGACCTCAGATGGACGCCGATGTCCACGCGAATTTCTTGGCGATGATCGAGCGTCAGGGTTACCGGCTTCTGCGACTCGTCGAGGACGTGTTGATGACCGCGCATATCGAGTCTGGCGGCCGGCGACTGAAGCGTGAGCACGTCGACCTGACCCAAACCGCCGAGATCGTGATCGAGGACCTGAGCCAGGCGAAAGTCAGCGACGGCCGCGAAGTAAGGCTCGAGTCCAACCCCACGCCGGTCATGGCGTGGTGCGACCCGACGGCGATCCAGCAGATCTTGGTGAACCTGATCGACAACGCTTTCAAGTACTCGCCCGAAGGCACGCCGGTCGATCTTCGCCTTTTCCAGATGGAAGAGGAGGTCATGATCGAAGTTACCGACTACGGATTCGGGATCCCTTCCGAGCAGCTCGAAGCGATCTTCAAGCGCTTCCGTCAGGTCGACTCCTCATCCACTCGCAAGGTGGGTGGATTCGGCCTTGGCCTGTACATCGTGAAGAGCTTGATCGATGCGCACCGAGGCTGGGTCGACGTCGAAAGCGTCGTGGACAAGGGCACCACCTTCCGAGTGCACTTGCCGATGCGTTCGCGCACCGAGCGCGCGCTCATCGAGCTCAGTTCCTCTAGCACCACCGTCTAGCCACCTCACGCGCCGCGTTACGCTGGCGCGATGGCCCTTGGATATGAAGTCGCAGACGGTCTTGCCGTCATCACGCTGGATCGCCCCGAGGTGCTCAACTCGTTCAACGACGAGCTGGGGAAGGCCGCGCTCGTCGCGGTCCAGGAAGCATCTGCCGACGACTCCATTAGATGCATCGTGATCACGGGGGCCGGACGAGCGTTCAGCGCCGGTGAGGATCTTGGTGCGCTTCAAGAAGGTTATTCGGCGGGTACTGTGCCGGATCTCGGCGCCACTCTGATCGAGCGCTATAACCCGCTGATCCGTGCCATCCGAGAAGCACCGAAGCCGGTCGTCGCTGCAGTGAACGGAGCTGCCGCGGGGGCAGGCGCAAGCGTTGCTCTGGCGTGTGATTTCCGCATCGCTTCGGAAAAGGCCAAGCTGGCCGTCGCGTTCATCAAAGTGGGCCTTGTTCCCGATTCGGGCGGGCTGTGGTTCCTGACAAGGATGATCGGCGAGTCTCGCGCGTGGGCGCTTGCAGCGACGGGGGATCCGATCGATGCCGAAGAGTGCAGCCGATTGGGGATCTTCCATGAGGTTCTCCCGGCAGATTCTTTCGAAGAAGGATGGAGGGAGCGAGCTGCAGCGATCGCGCAGGGGCCCACAGTCGCCTACGGCTTGACGAAGTCGTTGTTGCACCAGGCGGCAGAGGTCACGCTGGACGATCAGCTCGAAGCCGAAGTGCCGGGACAGTCGAAAGCCGGCCGTTCATCCGATCACCTGGAAGGCGTACGGGCATTCCTGGAGAAGCGGCCCCCGAACTTCACGGGCTCCTGAAATGAAGACCGACGTTCTGATAGTCGGTGCCGGCGCGGCAGGGTTGTTCGCGACGCTGCATCTTCCCGAAGGAACCGATGTCGTGATCGTCGACAAAGGCCGCTCTCGGATGGGTTCGTCGCCTTGGGCGCAGGGAGGGATCGCCGCCGCGATCGGCCCCGGCGACTCACCCGAGCTGCACGCACAGGACACGATCCGGGTTTCGGCGGGTCATGCAGACCTGTCCGCCGTCGCCGTCCTGACCAACGAAGCCCCCGAGTGCGTCCTCGAACTGGCCGAGCTTGGGTGCGAGTTCGATCGGAACGAGGACGGCTCCCTCCATCTGGCGCGCGAGGGAGGTCAGACTGTCGCGCGTTCCGCTCATGCCGGTGACGCCACGGGAGCCGCGATCATGAAAGCGTTGCGCGCCGCCGCTACAGATCGCGTGAGGCGCATAGAAGGCGCGTGTCTCAAGCTGGCGATCGCAGAGGGCCGTTGCGTCGGTGGGTGGATAACGACGGACGACGGCGTTGTCGAGATCCAGTCATCATCGACCGTGCTGGCGACTGGAGGCACGGGAGCTCTGTTCGAGGCAACGACCAATCCGCCGGGCGCGACGGGGGATGGCTTGGTGCTTGCGTGGGATGCAGGCGCCAACCTGGCGGACCTCGAGTTCATCCAATTCCATCCCACAGCCCTGGCGGTAGGCGAAGGGGTGCAACGCCCGCTGGTGACGGAAGCGCTTCGCGGCGCCGGTGCTTACGTCGTCGACGCGGACGGCCGGCGATTCCTTTTCGAACACCATTCGGACGGGGAGCTTGCGCCCCGCGACGTCGTGGCCCGTGCGATCGCTTCGCGTCGAGCCTGGCTCGACTGCCGGCACATCGATCCGCACGTGCTCGAAACCGAGTTCTTCACGGTCATGGCTGCTTGTCACGAAGCGGGACTCGACCTTCGCACGGATCTGATCCCCGTCGCCCCCGCCGCGCACTACTCGATCGGAGGGATCGCCACCGATCTCGACGGCCGAACTTCGATACCAAGGCTCTATGCGATCGGCGAATGCTCCAACACCGGTGTGCACGGTGCCAACCGACTCGCCGGTAATTCGTTAGCCGAAGCTCTAGTTTTCGGTCGACGCGCGGCCCGCGCGATTTCTGGACAGCGCGTCGGCCGAGCGAAAGGCTTGCCGGAGCCACCGTCGCTACACAAAGTGACCGGCCCTTCGGGCGAGTGGCCCAGGTTGCGCTCACTTTGCTCGAAGTATCTGGGGATCATCAGAGATGCCTCCGGCCTCGAACGGTTGCGCGACGAGTTGGAGGAGCTGAGCCTCATGGACCTTTCGGACGATCGCGCCGCCCTCGAGCTCCGTTCTGCAGCGATCGCCGCCCGGTTGATAGCCCACAGCGCCTTACTGCGCCGGGAATCGCGCGGTGTCCATTACCGGGCCGATCATCCGGTGGTCGATCCGGACTGGGCCGGAGTTCGCCTGCTCTTCGCCCGCAGCTGAGGAAGATTTATCCTGCAGGCCACTGGTTTCACGAGGAGGTGCACCCGTGCCCGACGCTCATGACGATTTCCCGATATCTGCGATCGATTACGTCGAGTTCTACGTTGGCAATGCCCTGCAGGCATCTCAGTTCTATCGCGCCATGGGGTTCGCACCGCTTGCCTTTCGCGGTTTGGAGACCGGCAGCCGCGATCTTGTGTCGTGGTGCGTCCATCAGGGCGAGGTCCGTCTGGTATTCACCGGATCCCTCGGGCCCGACTCGCCGATCGCGGAGCACGTTCACGCTCACGGCGACGGCGTGCACGACATCGCGCTTCGCGTCCCCGATGCCGAAGAGTCATACCGCGTAGCGATTCAGCGTGGCGCCACCTCGGTAGCGGAACCGGAAGTGCTCGAGGACGAGCACGGCAAGATCGTGCGTGCGGCGATCGCGACTTACGGCGAGACGATCCACTCACTGATCAGCCGCGAGGAGTATTCCGGAGCTTTCCTTCCGGGGTTCCAGCCCGTCGAGGGTGCAGCTCCCAACTCCGAGTACGGCGTGCGCTACATCGACCACGTGGTCGGGAACGTCGAGCTCGGCAAGATGAACGAGTGGGTCTCTTTCTACGAGCGAGTGATGGGCTTCACCGAGTTGAAACACTTCACCGACGATGACATCTCGACCGAGTACTCCGCCCTCATGTCGAAAGTCGTGTGGGACGGCGAAGGCAAGATCAAATTCCCGATCAACGAGCCAGCCGAGGGAAAGAAGAAGTCGCAGATCGACGAGTACCTCGAGTACTACGGTTCTCCCGGAGCGCAACACATCGCGTTCGCCTCCGAGGACATCGTGTCGACCGTCGAATCGATGAAAGCTGCGGGGATCCGATTCCTTTCGATCCCTCCCAACTACTACGAGGACGCCAAAGAGCGGGTTCCCGAGATCACGTCTCAGATCGACGACCTGCAGCGGAACGGGATCCTGGTCGACAAAGACGAAGACGGCTACCTGCTTCAGATCTTCAGCAAGCCGGTGCAGGATAGACCGACCGTTTTCTACGAAGTCATCGAGCGGCACGGCTCTCGCGGATTCGGCGACGGCAACTTCAAAGCGTTGTTCGAAGCCATCGAGCGTGAGCAAGCGGCGCGAGGAAACCTCTGATCTAAGGAGTTGCGATGGACGTCGTCTTTTCCAAAGGCAAAGTAACGCGTCAGGCTCACGTTGGGGTTCCGGAAGGAACCTTCGAAGAAGAACACGGACGCGAGACCTTCTTCGGACGCGCGTCACATCTGTATCGGACGCATCCACCGACCGCATGGACGCGTATCGAGGGCCCACTTAGGCCCCGGGCTTTCAACCTCAACGAGATGAAGCCTCAAGACATGCCCGATCCGGACGCGACGTGGCAATTGATCGCCGGGAACGACGAAGTTCGGCTTTTCGTCAGCCGCAGGGCCGAGGCCATGCCGTACTTCCTGCGCGATGCGGACGGCGATGTCTGCTATTTCGTTCACGAGGGCGGAGGGACGATCGAGACCGATTACGGCCCCCTCGAATACGCCGAAGGCGACTACGTCATCATCCCGAAAGGAACGACCCATCGCGTCGTTCCGTCGGGTGGCGAATCGTTCTTCTTCGTCATCGAAGGCACGGGCGAGTACCACCTGCCAGAGCGCGGCCTGATGGGCAAGCATGCCCAGTTCGACCCCGGAGTGCTCGACGTCCCCGAGCCGGATCCTCACGACGAAGCCGGAGAGTTCGAAGTCCGGGTGAAACGCGATGGTGTGTTCACGTCGTTGTGGTTCGCGTGGCATCCGCTGGATGTCGTCGGATGGCAAGGCGATCTGTGCCCGGTGAAGATGAACATCTTGTCGCACCGGCCCGTGTACTCGCCGAGCCATCACATGCCGCCGTCCGCGCACTGCACTTTTGCTAACGAGGGCTTCGTGATCTGCTCATTCGTGCCGCGTCCGTTGGAAGAGGATCCGGCCGTTTTGAAGGTGCCCTTCTATCACGCAAACATCGACGCAGACGAGGTGCTCTTCTATCACCGCGGCAACTTCTTCAGCCGTGCAGATATCGACATGGGTTACATGACGTTGCACCCTCAGGGAGTGCATCACGGTCCTCAACCGGCTGCGATCGAGGCATCCAAGACGAAAGAACGCACCGACGAGGTTGCCGTGATGGTCGAAACCGCTCATCCCTTGGTTCCATCCCCGGAGGCCGAGGC
>JBHELU010000283.1:0-3643 GCA_046262955.1 Actinomycetota bacterium
TCAAGACTCTTGCAGTTGGATGTCGGCCTGGCCTTGGATCGCAATCTCTTCGTCGTCGAGGTTCAAACCGTCAGGGCCCTTGCCACGGCGCAACGCGACCAGCGAGCACTTCACGATCGTTCCTTCGATCTCGTCGACGCGGCCCTGGCACACGATCTCGTCGCCGGGCCACACGCGCGTGGTGAAACGCACCTTGTAACGGCGAATGTGCTGCGGGCCGCCGGCCCAATGCGAGACCGCCGTTGCGAGATACCCGGCCGGGAGCATCCCCATCGCGAACACCGTCGGAGCGCCTGTTGCTTGCGCATAGCCCTCGTCGATGTGCACCGGGTTGAAGTCGCCGGAAGCTCCGGCATAACGAACGATGTCGGCTCGACTGATCGGGCCGAACACGATCTCTTCGAACTCCATCCCGGGGACCGTTCCTTCAACCGTCAACCTGTGTGGGAAGAGCTCGCCGGTGTCGATCCTCTGTTGGCTCACGATTTCCCTCCGGGGTCTTTGGCGGTTTGGATCAACGTGTAGTAAGCGCGCAGGACCTCGTCGCCGCCTTGATCCGTGTAGACAGACTCATAGGTCACGAAGCGCATCGAGCCTCCGCGCTTTCCCTCTTTCGTGAAGTCCTTGCTGATGCGCATGGTCCCTTTCAGAACTTCGCCGGCGACCGGCAACCGGTTGTAGACGAACTCTTGCTCGCCGTGGAGCACCCGCGCGTAGTCCAGGTTCGCGCCCAAGCGCGCCTCGCGCTCCTCGCGCGGCACGGCCCAGATCTGCGTCACTGAGAACGTCGGGGGCGCAACGATGTCGGGGATACCTTGCTCGAGCGCGACCTGCGAGTCGTAGTACAGGGGGTTGGAGTCGCCGACCGCGGTCGCGAACTCCTTGACCTTGCCGCGCTCGACCGGCAGCTCGAAAACGATCTCTTGCTCAGCCAAGCTGCACCCCCTCGCCGCCGGCGGCTTTGGCCATCATCGGCATCATGCCTTCGGGCGCGATGCCACCGGGGAAGGCTTCCTTGAGCTTGGCCACCAGCTCGTCGGGCTCCCACTTCGAATCCTTCTGGATCACGGTGCCGACGTCCCACGGCTTCAAAACGTTGATGACGCCGCCGTAAACGAAGAAGCACTGGCCCGTGATGTTCTGCGCCTCATCGGACGCGAGCGCGACGACCACAGGCGAGATGTTGTCGGGGTCGAGCGGATCGAACTCGCCTTCTTTTGGCTGCGGCATGTCACCGAAGGTTTGCTCGGTCATGCGCGTGCGCGCGTTGGGAGCCAGACAGTTGACGGTGACTCCGTAACGACCGAGCTCCTGCGCGGAGATGATCGTGAATGCGGCGATGCCTGCCTTCGCGGCTCCGTAGTTGGCCTGGCCGATGTTTCCGAACACACCCGAGGGGCTCGACGTGTTGATCACGCGACCGTTGATCTGATTGCCTTCTTTGGATTGCGCCCGCCAGTACGCCGCCGCGTGGCGAGTCGGAGCGAAGTGGCCTTTCAGGTGTACGGCGATCACTGCATCCCACTCGTCCTCGGACAGGTTCACGAGCATCCGGTCGCGCAGGATCCCCGCGTTGTTGACGAGGATGTCGAGGCGCCCGAAGTCACCGATCGCCTGCTTGACGAGGTTCTCGGCCCCCTGGAAATCCGCAACGTTGTCGTAGTTCGCAGTCGCGTCACCACCGGCCGCCTTGATCTCGTCGGCTACCGACTGAGCGGGCGTTTGGTCCGAACCTTCGCCGGCAGTCGATCCGCCGAGGTCGTTCACGACGACTTTCGCTCCCGCATCGGCGAGCGCGAGCGCGTGGCCGCGCCCGATGCCACGGCCCGCGCCGGTGACGATCGCTACCTTTCCATCAAGAGATGGCATTGGTCCCTCCTTGGGCTCATTCGTCGCTTCGGCCCCGCAGGTGCCGAGCGGAGGGTCCCTAATGTATTCGCTCACGCCCCGGAGGGATGCGGCCCCCAAGGTGCCTACATAGACATCACTTCGAGGCGAACTTAATCGTCTTAACGAGCTTCAGTGCGTTCTGGTAGAAGGTCTTGTAGCCGCTGCCGCTGTTCCCCTCGATCGAGATGATGATGCGTCGACCTCCAACGGTGAGGAAGTAATAGGTGTAAGTGATCCCTTTGAGGATCCCGTAGGGAGGGCCGCTTTGCACCTCCATCACGGGCACGCACGCGGTGTCACCGCAAAAAGCCCACTTCGCATGAGGGATCGTCTTGGCCGCGACCTGTGCCTGCATCCCGTGCACCCCGCCCACCGCCACCGGCGACTCCCCCGACACCGTGAGCAAGTCATTCGACTTCAGCGCCGAGAGCAGATCACTCGGCGCTTTGTCTAGCTTTCCGCTGGACGTGTACAGCTTTTGCGGCGCGAGGAAGAGGACGCCCCCTGTGTCATCGGTTTCTATGTCGACGAAAGTTGGCGAATCGGTATCCGCAGCGAACGGGTAGGCCATGCCGTCTGGCTCGACGAAGTGGATCTCGACGGCGAACTTCGATGTGCTGTACTGCACCCCTCCGGCCATCGGGACTCCGTCGGGCATCTGGAGGACCTGTGGCTTGTGGGACGAGCCGCCTTTCCCTTGTGCCGGAGTCTTTTCGGAAAGGGGGGTGACCGCAGCAGTCGGAGCCGCCGCAGGTACCTTTGGCCCCGCACCGCTCTTGTCGGAACCACATCCGGCGCCTAACACCACTACTAGAGCAGCAACGACTGCAGTAGCGCGCATCGCGTCCTCCCATCTCGATCGTCACGAGATAGACAGACGCGAGCGATCCGCGATGTTTACGCGATCACTGGCGCTTCCACGGAAGCGATGCGAACACGGCCGGCCTGTACGGGCAGTCGTCCTTGAGCGTCGTGAGTGTCAGCGTCCCACCGGACACTTGCCAGCGATAAACACCGGGCGCCGCGCATTCGGGTGAGTCGTGATGTAGCGCGGTCGTCATCAGCGTCGTGCCCGCAAGCGAGTAGGTCGATAGCTCCGGCGGTCCGTAATGCTGGATGTACCCGAAGGGGGCCGCAAAAGTCACAACTCCGTTGCGGTTAAACGTCATGCGCCACTGACCCGCAAGCTTGTAGTCCGACACGACGCCACCCGACTTGGGGATGGTTGCGGTGTAGCTGCCGGCGATCTGCCCGTAAGCCTCGTGACCCAGACCCGTCGGTTCCGGAGCAGAGCTCGCAGCAGGAGCGATCGGCGCGGCTCCCTTGGGGACGCGGATCGCTTCCCATCCGACAGCACCGCCAACCGCGGCCCCCGCAATCACGACAAATGCAGCCGCTGCGAATATCGTTCGGCGAGCGATCTGCTTGCGATGAGCTTTACGCGTCACGGCGACGAAGCTCTGTTGGACGTCGACGCCGACGTCGGAGGCAACCCGCTCCAGGCCGCGGCCGAGCTTGTTGTCAGGAGGCATCGATCACGCTCCTGTCGAGAAGGCCGGCCAATCGCTTGCGAGCCTTGTGAAGGTGGACCCGTGCGGTTGCTTCGGAACAACCGAGGATCGCGGCGACTTCAGCGGTCGGCTGGTCCTCGTAATAGAAGAGGACGACGGCGGCCCGCTGAGCAGCGGGGAGCTTCGCGATCGCTCGCATCAAGTCGATGTCCTCGGGATGGGGCTGCGCGGGAGCGTCCACC
>JBHELU010000284.1:0-31979 GCA_046262955.1 Actinomycetota bacterium
CTGGTACTACCGCCAAGTCGGCCAGATCGGAAGCTGGCTCGAGTTTCAGCCACCACCCGAGCGCGGTCCGGAGCGCGGCGCCATCGCCGAGCTCCCCGCCGACTGGGCTCCCTCGATCGCCCGGGGGTTAAGCGAGGCCCAACCACCGTCACCCTGATGGACGGCATCGGCGGCTTCGCTGCTGCGACGCCCGATGCAACGGCGCTGGTGATGCTCGGGCGACAGCTCACGTTCGCGGAGCTCGATTCGCGTCAGCGCCGGCTGGTTGGTGCTCTACAAACAGCCGGACTCACACGCGGAGATCGGATCGCGGCTCTCGCTTCCAATCGAACCGAACTTCTCGAAGTGACGATAGGAGCGCTGCGCGCGGGCATCGTTCCCGTTCCGATCAATGCGCTACTGACGCCCACGGAGGTCGCCTACGTCTTAGAAGACTCCGGCGCGCGCTGGCTCTTCTGCGACCGCCCGGTGGAGGCCGAGGGTATCGAGCGGATCGTCACGTTCGGCGATGCATACGAACGCGTATTGCACGAATCCAAAGCGGCGAAATTGGCGCCCGGCGCTCTCGGCCGCCCGATGCATTACACGTCCGGCACTACGGGCCGTCCGAAAGGCGTGTGGGTGAAACCGGCGGGCCCTAAGGAAGCCGCACGGTTGTCCCGCGATTTCCGCTCGATGTGGGCCATCGATGCCTCGGACGTGCACCTCGTGTGCTCTCCTCTGACTCATTCAGCACCTCATCGATTCTCGCTGAGGACGCTCGAAGCCGGGGGCACCGTGATCGTCCAAACGAAGTTCGATGCACGAGAAACACTGGCCGCGATCGAGATGTTCGGAGCGACATCGACCTTTGTAGTCCCCACGCACATCGAACGCATCTTGACGTTAGGAACCCGAACGCTGAGCACGCATGATCTGTCGACGTTGCGACTGGTCGCTCATGCAGGAGCGCCCATTAGAGAAGACTCGAAAAGAAGGGTGATGGAACTCGTCCCTTACGGATCTCTGTGGGAGTTCTACGGATCGACCGAAGGACAAGCCACTCGGATATCAACGGACGAGTGGCTGCGCAAACCCGGGAGCGTAGGAACGCCTCGCGCCGGAGCGCGAGTCGAGATCCGAGACGATGAGGGCGAGTTGCTGCCGGCGGGCAAAGTAGGAACGGTGTGGGTTGGCGACCCGGCCGGAGAACGATTCGAGTACTGGGGCGACAAAGCGAAGACGCGCGCAGCGTGGCGGGGCGACACGTTCTCGGTCGGAGATCTCGGCTACCTCGACGAAGACGGTTACTTATTCCTAACGGGACGAAAGTTCGACACGATCATCACCGGCGGCGTGAACGTCTACCCGCAGGAAGTGGAGGGAGTGCTCAACCAGCATCCGGCGGTAGCGGAGGTTCTCGTGTACGGCGCCGAGCACGACGAATGGGGTCAGGAAGTACGAGCTCGCGTGGTCCCCAAGTTCGGTGAACCGCTGGATCCGGATTTGTTGGTCTCGTGGGCGCGCGAGCGGCTCGCAGGGTTCAAGTGCCCTCGCAAGATCGAGATCGTCGACGCGCTTCCGCGCACACCGACCGGGAAGATCTCTCGACGCCCGGGTTCTGACGAAAGCTAGGGTCCGCCGCTGAACGAGAGGGTCAAGCACCTCGCCAGAAGGGAGTCGGCGAGGTCTGCTTCACGACTCCGACACCGAACAAGCCGGCGACCAACCGATCGACGAGACGGGTGATCTGCGCGGCGGAGTTTCGGTACGCACCGATCGTCTGCCCGATCGGATCCACGAGATCGACCGCGGCTCCGTACTTACGCACAAGCCTGCGATGGTCGTTGGACCGAGAGACGGCAACGCGAGCGCGCTCGAGAGGATCGTTCGTACGGATCGGACCGATCTCGGACAACAGGTCTGCAAACTCCATGATGGTGAACGCACGATCGCGTGGAGCTCCGCCGAACCGGATCGCTTCGGCAACGTGCGTACGCTCGAAGCCAAGAACCAGATCGAAGCCTTTCAACTCGCGCTGTGTGAGAGCTCGCGCGCGGTGCTCCGAGAGATCGAGCCCCAATTCGCGCGCCACCTCGAGTGCTTCAGGCAGAGCAGCACCGGGCCGCGCGTCGGGGCGTCCTACCGACACGATGGCCAGCGGACAATCGATCGTTCGAGCCGAGAGCATCGCCTGGGTGATAGGGCTCCGGAAACGGTTCCCGGTGCACACGAGTGCGATCGAGAACGTTTGACCTTCGACCGGTGCTAGCTCGGGCGCCAGTCGAAGCCCTCCGGTCGCGCTTTCTTGAATCGCATCTGCGGGAGCCGGAGCTTCGATGTCTTCGATCGGTATCGGTGCCAGGTGGATCTCTGCCTGGGCAGGAACGACGGGGGCCTCGATCGTCGTGGAGGACGCCGTCGCGGTCGCCGGGAGAGGTGGAGGAGGTGGTGGTGGTGCGGCAGACGCGTGTACGAGCGCCGGTTCGGTTTCGATCGTGTCCGCGATCAGCTCCGCCACGTCAAGATCGACCCAAGTGTCGGCGGCAACCACCCGGCCGCTCTCCCAGCTGAACTCGCCGACCTCCCACGTCACTATGTCCAGGGCAGCGGCCTTCATCTGGGCCCGTACGGCCGCAGCCAGCGCAGACTTGTCGACCCCGGTGCCCGTTTGCAGCACCTAGTCCAGGTCCCGGCCGGTCGTCACCGAGCGGTCCTTGGCCCGCCGCAGCTCCTCGGCCCCCAAGGCCCCCATCTCGACGAGACGCTCTCCGAGCGTCGTTGGCACCAGGTCCGAGTGAGCGTGGTAGATCCGGCCGCGGTCGAAGAAGGCCGTGGCGCTGCCCGCCGGTCGCACGACGTCGAGCCGGCCCGTGCGCCGGGCGGTGGCGAGAAGCTTGAAGACGCTCGCCATCCCAATGTCGTCGGCGGTCCCGGTCAGCACTGCGGAGCTCCCCGTCAAGTGGCCCGCCTCCGGTGGTGGAGGCGGCGAGGGTCGCGACTCCACCCGTTGCGGAGCCGTACGAGAACCTCTGGCGGCGGACCATGCGCCCATCTTGGCTTTGGCGTAGGCCCAACCTCGGAACCATATTCTTCCAGCGTCACGCCTCGCAGTCAACCTCGCGCTCCCGGTGACACCCATTTACCGAGCTGCGCCTTAAGCAAGGCCACATGGAGGCGGTGGCGGTCGAGCTCGACCCGGGGCAGCAACCGCTCCGGAAGGGGGCTGCGCCGCCCCCGGATCAGGGCTCGCTGGCGCCACGCGTCCGCGATCCCGCCGGCCCACGAGCGAAATGACTTCCGGTAGGTGCACTCGATCAGGTCGAAGACCCCGTAGAAGATCGCTCGCCACGCCCCGGCCCGGGTCGGGAACCTGAGCCGGAAGTACCAGAGTTGATTGCGAACTCGGAGCCTCAGGGTCTGCCCCGCGTCCCGACCGGCGGCCGCCTTCATGTGGTCGAAAGGCGCCTCGGGGTCGTACCGGACATCCCATCCGTCCGCGATCAGCCGGGTCGCCAGATCCAGCTCCGACAAGGTCGCGAAATAGGGCTCGAAGAAGCCGCCGACCTGATCGAATGCCTCGCGTCGGAACAATGACGCTCCCTCAGGGAAGAAGAACGCCGGAACGACACCCGAGGCGTCGGCCGTTCGATCCCCCCTCAAGAACCAATCGAAAGTGCCCGGCTCGGTGGACCTGATCACGTTGCCCGACTCGTCCACGTCGCGAACGAATCCGCCGACCACCCCGATCCGATCGTCTTGCTCGAGAGTCGCGACCATCCGCTCGAGCGCGCCCGGAAGTGGATACGAGTCGTCATCGAGCATCAAGAGATATCGACCTCGGCACAGCTCGGCACCCTTGTTTCGTCCTGCAATGCCAAGGTTTTCTCCGCTGCGAAGAACACGAACATGTGGATGACTGTGCTCGACTTCCTGAGCCGTGCCATCCGTCCCGTTGTCCACCACGACTACCTCATCGACGGGAAGGACCGACAGTCGATCCAAGACGACCCGCACCGAATCTTTTCGATTGAAAGCCAGAATGACGGTCGAAACCAGAGGGTCGCGCTTGTCTGTTTCGTCTGTTCCGGCCATGGCCGTGGAGTTTAGAGAACGGCGGCCCTACCTGGTATGAGTTTGTCGTGATCTCACCGTGGACGCGGCCCGTGACGCTCGTCTATCACGGCGTCAATCAGGTAACCGACGCCGAGGATCCTTCGCGACTTGTCGTTTCGCCGGACCATCTGCATTCTCAGCTGATGTGGTTGAAAGACCGGGGCTACAGATTCGAGACTGCTACCCAGCTAGCGCAACGTGATGCCCCGGCCCTCAAGATCGCGACGGTTACCTTCGACGACGGCTGGGCCGACACTCTAGATACGGTCGCTCTGCTTAGGGACTGGGATGTGGTGGCGACCTTCTTCGTGTGCCCCGGCCTATGGGGGTCGCAGCATCCGGATGTCGCGGGGCCGGCAGGTGCTCTCTTGACAAGGGAGCAAGCAACTGAGCTTGCCTCGACCGGGATCGACCTTGGATCGCACTCGATGAGCCATCCCGATCTCACAAAGCTGGACGACGATCGACTTGCCTACGAGCTGGCGACCTCCAAAGCGCAGATCGAAGATCTCTCGGGCCGAGAGTGCCCGACGCTCGCTTATCCCTTCGGTCTCTACGACGACCGCGTGAGCGCGGCCGCTCAGGCAGCGGGCTACCGGCTCGCCTTCGCGTGGTTACCCGGTCCCTGGAAATCCTTCGCCGCTCCTCGACTTCCTGGCCCCCCCCGCCACGGCTCGTCCCGGCTGGCGCTCAAGATGATGGGACTGAGACGCCGGACCTAACGTCTGACGAGCTGCTTGATCCGGCGTTTGACACCCGGCGGAAGCTTGCCGGCGAGCGAGCCTCGTCCACGCGCCGCGAGCAGCGCCGCGCGCGCGGCAGCGGACGTGGGGCCGGGAGGAACAACCGCCCACCACTCCAACGTGTCTTCGCCGTCCGTGAAACGCAACTTGTACGACTGGCTGCCGCCGCCGAGGTCGACGCGCCGGTCGCCGCGAGCGAACGACTCTTGGATCGCCGCAAGGATCGCGATGATCGAGGGCCGGTACGCACGCCACGCTTCGTCGAACCCACCGAGCCAGTAGGTCACTTCACCACCGCTGGACAAGAACGCTTGCGAGCTGATGATCCTGTCGCCGACTTTGATCGTCCACAACCGCAGTCGTTTCGTACCTTCATCGCTGTTGACTATGTCGAGCAGCATCCGCTCAACGCGTGTCGACATCACGGCTGATCCACCGCGTGAGGCCCAGCGCTGTTCGTGCAGGTTTCGAAGCGCGGCAACAGCGTTGCGAAGATCGTCTTCACCCGAGGCTCGATCTAGCACCGCGCCCTGCTCTGCAAGTTGTCGTTGTGTACGCCGCATCTGCTGACGGAAGTTGCGCGTCCGCGCCGCGAACCACTCGTCGTACGTCCCACTGATCGAGAGCGTTGGTGAACCCATCGAATCGACTTGCGCGAGCTTCGGTGTTTCGGCAGTGGGCCATTGCATGCGGAACCCACGCGGCCACGGTGATCCCGATGGGATCCCCTCGAGCCGGATCAGTGCCGGGAACGGGCGGAGCTCGGCCAGTTTCCTAACTACCTCACCGACGAACTCCTCTTCACGTTCCGCACTTGCAAGGGGCTCGGCACGCGGAGAGGTCGACGCCCCAAGGATGCGATAGGTCCACAGACCTGCGGCATTCCGCTGCGCGAAGAATGGAGCGATCCCGCACATCCGCCCGCGTTCGTCGAAACCGGCCACGAACCGAGGTTGCGCGGCGGAGGGTGCGACCTGGCGCCACCACGACAACATCCACACCGGCGACGAATAGGGTCGGCCTCGCTCGCTCGCAAGAGCGTCCCACTCGTCCTGTATCCGATCGAGCGTGGTCGGATCGCCAAAAACCTCGAGCTTCACGTCGTGCAACTATGCAGCATGAGCGGCCGGCGGCTCGACCCGTTGATCCTTGCGATGCATGCAGTCGAATACGTCCCCGTGCGAGACGACCCAAACAGGCTCTTCATCGCGCCCCGCACGTTGTCGTCGCTCGTCGACCGGCTTAAGGACAAGGGTTACACGTTCGTCACGTTCGGCGACATGGCCCGGGCGGTCGCGCTCGGCGAATCTGCCGGACTGGTGTCGCTGACCTTCGATGACGGTTATCGAAACAATCTCTACGAATTGGTACCGATCGTGCAGGGCCGCGGCGTCGTTGCGACCGTGTTCGTAGCAACCGGATTGCTCACAAAGATGCATCCCGATCCTCCCAGCCGGCCGATGCTTACGCTCGATGAAGTGGCAGTCCTGCACGGCGAGGGTGTCGAGATCGGTTGTCACACCAACACCCACCGAGATCTCACCCGGCTCGACGCATCTGAAGTGACGGATGAGTTGAGCACCAGCAAAGAAGCGCTCGAGGACGTCACCCAGGCCCCCGTCGAAGGCCTCGCGTATCCCTTCGGCGACGCGAACAAGGAAACGATCTCGCTGGCGAAGAAAGCAGGGTTCCTTGCTGCATGCCGGACATCGGGCCGCGGATCTTGGAGCGACCTTCACGACCTTCCCAGGCAAGACGTCGGAAATCATCCATCGGCCGTGGGCCTGGAGCTGAAGCGTCGCGACCTGTACGAGCCCTTGATGCGGTTCCTTCCTGCGCGGGTCGCGCGGCGCGTCTACTACGGCGTGCAGAAGAAAGTGTTGTGAGCGCGATCCCAATCACGTTCGTGTCCTCACATAGCGCGAACGGAGGATCAGAGAGGTATCTGCGTCGGTTGATCACCGAATTGGGATCGGATTGGGTGAAAGACATCATCTGTCTTCAAGATGGGTGGCTGGCCGAAACACTGCGCGCGGATGGACGCGACGTGACCGTGATCGACATGCCCACGCGCCCCCCAGGTTTGCTGACACGGTCGATGGCGCTTCGTCGCCATTTGCGATCGACGTCAGCCACTCTGGTACACGCGAACGGGATCAAAGCTGCGTTCGCATGCGGCATCGCAACGATGGGGACGCGGATCAAGGTTGTCTGGGTCAAGCACGACTTCAGCTTCGAAGGAGCTTTCGCGAGCGCGGTGGGGGCGGCCGTGGACAGAACGGTCGGTGTCAGCAAAGCGTCGATCTCGCAACTACGCGGGCCGGCAGTGCGCAAGGCAACTTACGTTCACACCGGGATCGACCATGTTCCAGCCGATCGATCCGTCGCGCGCCGCGCTCTGCTCGAGCAAATGAGATGGCCCGACGATTCATTCGTCATCGGAGCAGTCGGCCGGCTCGATCCCACGAAAGGTTTCGCCGAGCTCATCCGAGCTGCGGCGATCGTTCGTACAACGCAGCCTGCGACTCGCGTCGTCGTCGCCGGGAGCCCCGATCCACACCATCCGCAAACACGCAGCGAATTGGAAAGGATCGCTCGCGATCTCGGTCTCGCGGACAAGGTGACGATCCTCGGGGAACAAAAGGACGTCCGATCCCTGATGGCGGCATTCGATTTAGGAGTGATCCCGACGGTCGCAACGCGGCGGGGGGGCCGCGAAGGTTTCTCGCTGGTCGCACTCGAGATGCTCGATGCGGGGACCCCCGTCGTCGCATTCGAGAGCGGCGCCCTGCCCGAGGTGCTGGGCCCCTGCGGCATCCTCGTGACCGAAGGAAGTGTCGACGCTCTGGCGGCAGCAATCCGATCGGTAGCGGAAGATAAAGCGCTGGGCGCCGGCCTCACCGATTGCGGTCGAGATCGAGTCGCCAGTTTCTCGACCACTCGGTGGATCGATGAGATGAAAAGGGAGTACGGATCGGTGAAGGAGAGCCCCGCTCGATGAGCTTGTTCGAAGGCTCGGAAGCTCGTCTGCCTATCCTGAGGCCCATCTCCGACGGAGCCCGGCCACGCTGGCTTGCCGCTCTTGGATATGCGGCCCTCGCGGCGATCGCCGGTCTTGCCGGCGTGCTGCTGACCGCAGTTGCCTCGAGAGCGGACAACGCGGCCCCCATCGCGCTGCTGGCTCTCGTGCTCGGCCCCCTGCTGATCGCGGCGGTCGTGGTCGACCCGCGGATCGGGATCGTGTGCATCTTCCTTTCGTTCCCCGCGGGGTTCAGAGGCATCGAGCTGGGTGTGTTCAATCTTCAGGCAACCGATGCAGCGGTACTGCTGGTCGCGGTTGTGGTGGCGCTGCGCCGTATCGGAACGGGCTCGGCGCCGTTGTCCTGGTCCGCTCCTCTTGTATGGGCGGTCGGCATGATCGGGTGGGCGATCGTTGCAACTCCCTCGGCTGCCGACAAAACCCTGGCGGTGAAGCAGCTCGGTTACCTGATCGACGACGTGGTCCTCGCGTGTCTCGTCCTTGCTGCGTTCAAGTCGGCTCGCGACCTGCGCGTCATTCTCTCGGCCCTAGTGATCGTTTCGGTTGCCATAACGATCCAGGCCTTGACCAGCATCCACGAGCTCACGTCCTTCTACAGCGGCGCCGTAGTCAGTGGCCGCGCCGCCGGTCTCTTCCAGGAGCCCAACCAGCTCGGCGACTTCTGCGCGATGACGGCGTTGCTAACCGCCGGGATGGCTCTCGGCGCCAAAACCCGATGGGGCACGATCACCTTGGTCGGTGCTTTTGGAGTGCTCGTCACCGGCCTTACTTTGTCCCTATCGAGGGGTGCGTGGATAGCGGCGGTTCCGGGAGTCGTCTTACTTGCGCTTCTCTTGAAGAGCGCGCGCCGCACGATCGCGGTGCTTGCGATCCCCATCTTGATCATGGCGTTCTCGGTAGGTGCGTTCGCGCCGAGCCATCCGGACGTGCGCGTGATCGGCGAACGTTTCCACTCGCTGACGACTTTGAATCAGCCATACGACGATCGACTGGCGATCTGGCGTGAAGCGATCCGGGAAACACGAAACGATCCGTGGACGGGGGTCGGCCCCGGAAACTTCGCAGTCGCAAGTCAGCGGTCGACGTCGCTTGCGTTCACCGCTTTCGCTCCGCACGCACACAACATCTTCCTGAACACCGCTGCCGAGATGGGCTTGCCGGGCGTCGCTTTCCTGGTTGCACTGATCGTGGCCCTTGCGTTCGCTGGTCGAACTGCGCTAAAAGCCATGCGCAAGACCCGTCGATCGCGGGAGCTCGCGCTGACCGCCGGAATATGCGCTGCACTATTCGCCACGCTCATCCAGGGACTCACCAACACGTTCACAGGCAACTCGATCATCGACGGCACCATTTGGACGCTGATCGGGGCACTGCTTGTGGCCCGGCGCGAGGCGCGCACGATGGTTGAAGAGCAAGCCGCGGCTCCCACGGAGGCTCCCGCGACAGCATGACCGCCTCGATATCGGTGATCGTCCCGGTCCTCAACGAGGAGAAATCGATCGCCTCTCTGCTCGACGCGTTGACGGATCAATTGCTCGCGGGCGACGAGGTCGTTGTTGTCGACGGGGGATCCACGGACGGTACGGCGACCATCGCAGCGCAAAAGGGTGACCCGGTTCGTGTGTTGTCGGCGCCGGGAACGAATATCTCGCAAGCTCGAAACGCGGGCGTTCTTGCAGCGGCCAACGACGTGATCGCGTGCACCGATGCAGGTTGCTCTCCGGGCTCGATGTGGCTCGACTCTCTGCGTAGCTGCGTCACGAGCGAACCGGCACCCGACTTGGTTACGGGCATCTACGAGGTCTCTGCCGGCACACCTTTCGAAGCGGCCATGGCTGCCGCTTGTTATCCCGATCCGGATGCGCGTCAACCGTCGGGGTGGGCCTCCGTTTACGGCCGGCTCTTCGGACGGACGTTCGACTCGGCCTTTCCCACGGGTCGCTCGATGGCCTTTACGAAACGCGCGTGGTCACGCGTCGGCGGATTCCCAGAAGATCTCGAGACTGCGGAAGACGTGACGTTTGGACGCTCGATCGCGCAAGCCGGGCTCGGGGCCGTGCTGTGTCCCGAAGCCCGCGTCGTGTGGAGACAGCGGCCGACCTTTGGTTCCACGGCGCGCATGTATTTCCGCTACGGATCGGGCGGAGGCCGTTCGCAAGACGCGAAGGTCATCTCGAGAGACGTGATCAGAGCCGCTGCCTACGGTCTCGGTGTGTGGGGTCTGGTTGCCGGCGGCAACGTAATGCGAGCGGCAATAGCTTTGGGTGCAGCGGTTTACTTATCGGTGCCGCTGGCCAGGGCCGCTCGGGGCCCCCATGGTGCCGCCGCCGTGCCGCTGGTTCCGGTCGCACTCGCTACGAAGGATCTGTCGAAGGCTGCCGGTTGTTTGATCGGTTTGTCTAGTAGACGGGAGCGATCACACCCGGTGCAGCGTGACATCATCGACGACGAACGAGCGGCCCCTTCGGATCGGAGCCTTGATCCGAAGCACTAGATGACTGTGAGCCGCTCCGTGAGAGCGGTAGTAGATCTGAGGCATCTCGTTCCACGCTCCAGCTGCGACTCGCTTCATCACGACCTGGCGACCCAACTTTCGTCCATGAGACCACTCGACGATGACGAACCGGATCCGCTCCACTCGATCGGTCAAGACGTACCCGGATGCGGTCAGCCACTTGCGATGACTGCCCACCTGTACGCGACGGGCCGCAAGGCTCGCTCGCGAGCCGTTGCTGCCAACACGACCGGCATCAGAGCCTGAGTGCGCTGTGTGCACCACGGTGAGGTAACCCGAAGGCGTGTCCCACCCGCGTGTGCCCGACTCGAAACCACCGTTCACGAGCAGGTTCGGCTCCGAAGGAGGTGTCGTGCTGGGCGAGGGATCCGGCGTAGGTGTGTCGATCGCGCTGGGCGACGGATCGGGAGCCGGCGTGTCGCTGGCGCTCGGGTCCGGGGACGGCTGCTCGCTCGGTGTGTCGCTGGGGCTCGGTACCGGGTCCGGAGTCGATGCCGACGGTGATGGATCCGGTGTCGATGCCGACGGAGACGGGTCCGGGGCCGGCGCTTGCGTCAGGAGATCCTTCAGTGCCGTGTATGCGGGTTTCGGCGAGTCGTCCTGCGTGAGGATCCCGTAGTTGTCCAGCTGGGCATCGCCGGAGCTCTCGTCGTTGGATTCGTAAGCGATCAAGTTGGTGACGTAAGGCATGTTCTGCTGCACGTACTTCACGCTGTTCACGAGGAAATCTGCCTGCTCCTGCCGAGTCACACCGATGTTCCAGTTGGATTCGTTCCCAGTGTTCGAGTGCGTCGACCATCCGAACTCGGTGAACCAGATAGGCGTGTCGCCGTCGCCTCGGTTCGCCATCAGCTGATGGACCTGCGCGGCGTAGGGGAAGCTCCAGATGTTGTTGTTGTCGACCGATGGGCCGATGTTCGAGGGGGCCGTGTATGGATGCGTCGCCATGACGTCGAACGAGCCTTTGACTCCGGCGCCGTAACAGTTGCGGATCCAATTGATGTCGTTGTACGAGGGCCCGCCGAACACGACTTGTGTCGTTGGATCACCCGCCTTGAATGCCGGGTAGGCGAGCTTTAAGAGCCGGACGTAGTCGGCTGCATTCCCCGACCAGAACGACTGGAGGTTGGGCTCGTTCCATACCTCCCACGCATTCACGCGGCCTGCGAAGTGATGCGCGGCCCACTGGGCTGCGGCGGCGTAGTCGGCCGGATCGGTCGGAGGCACACTCGCAGCGGTTCGCCACCCCACACCCGTGAGCCCATTCGCCCACGCGGGGGTGCACCACATCGTCATGAGCACCTTCAGACCGGCCGCCCGAGCTTCGTCGACGGCTTGGTCGGCATTGTCGATGAACCACTGGCTGTACTGACCGCGGGCATCCTCTTGAAGGGAGCACCAACCGAAGTCCATCCGGACCCAAGTGACGCCCGCTGCTGCCAGCTTGTCGAAGATCACCTTGCGCTCGGCGTCGGAGAACTCCCAGAGAGCATGCACCTGGACGCCAAAGGCGGGAAGGGGTCGGGTAGCTGCGACCGCGGGGTGGGATGCAGCCAGGCCGACGGCTGAGGTCGAGACGATGGTGAGTGCTGCGAATAGACGCTTGAACTTCAAAGAGGACTCCCAATTCGGTAGCTGGGCGACCCCCGTGGGGGCCCTGGCTTTGCGTCCCTGCGTTGCCGCAGGTTTGCCCTTGTCGTTGGTTCTTGTGAGTTATGAATCGGCCCCCTATGGGGACCTCTTTAGCCTCAACCGAGGCTAAAGAGATCGGCTCGAATCGGACAATCGGGTACACACCCGGCCGGGAGCCCTCCCGACACGCGATGATGCGGACTCCCCCGCGGGCTATGGGGACGCACGATCTGCATGACGTCTAGCTGAAATGAGGTGAAGTGGCGCAGGAATCGGGGTTGCCGGAGCTACTCGACACCCTTCGATGGCGGTGGCACGTGGTGGCGATCATCGCCGTAGCATTCCTTGTCGGCGCGATCGTCTATGCGCAGGGGCTTCCCCTCCAATACGAGGGCCAGACGATCACCACATTCGCACCTCGGCCCAATGTGGATTCGGGTGCGGCCACGCTCCTGCTGCCCAAGTACGCGGCGTACGTAACCGCCCCCGCCACGATCCAGCAGATCGCCCCAGATGTAGGCGTCGGCGCGGGCACACTCGAGAAAGCGGTCAACGCCACAACCGCCACCGAGACCGCGAACCTGACGATCACGGTCACGCTGACGAACGCGGCCAAAGCTGCCGAAGCAGCCAACGCGTTCGCTCAGGCAGCCGTCGACTTCTCGGCGACCGACAAAGCCGTCGAGGGCGAGATCGTCGCCAAGGCGTTGACGCCAAACAAGCCGTCCGGCCCTCCGCGGAAGTTGATGGAGGCAGCGGCGCTCGCCGTCGGTCTCCTTCTGGGTATCGCCGTCGCGTTCGTGATCGAGCGGCAGCGGCCACGGCTCAGGACGTGGCAGGAGATCGCCAAAGTCACGGGTTACCCAGTCGTGGGTCGCGTTCCCCGCTCTCGCGCGCTCAGAGGCAAACCTCAAGATGCGCTGACCGACCCACGGGTAGGGGCCGCGTTCAGAACGCTGCGAACAAACCTCGAACGTGAGTGGCAGGACCGAACGGTCGACATCATCGTCGTGACATCGCCGAGCTCGGGAGATGGCAAGACGACGATCGCCGCGTTGTTTGCCGAATCTCTCGCACGGCTTGGTGGCAACACGCTTCTGATCGATGCCGACCTGCGACGTCCGGGCCTTTCCGGCAGCATCCTGGACGGCCAGGTCACGAAAGGCTTGGACGACGTGCTGCGCGAGAAAGTGAAGCTCGAGCACGCGGTCAGGCCCGGGTGGACCGATCGGCTCACGATCTTGCCGACCAAAGCCGATCCCGATGCCGGGGACCTTCTTGCTCGCCGCTTCCAAGATGTGCTGCGGGAAGCGCGCGAGCGTTACGACATCATCGTGATCGACACTGCTCCGATATTGGGAACGGACGACGCGCGCACGATCGCAACGGTTGCGAACGGTTTGTTGCTTGTGATCTCGGCCCGGTCGTTCGCAGGGCCTGTGAACGAGTCGGTGCTTGCCCTCGAATCGTTGCGTGCACCGGTGCTCGGTGCGATCGGTAACCGTCTACGCGAATCGGGCCGGAGCTACTACTACTACACCTGAAAATTGTCGCCACGGCGCTCTGCGCTGGCGCTTCGCTAGCGCCACAGCATGGCTCCGCCAAGTGCGGAATTGGGATTCCTAGTCGGCGACCCCACGAGCAATTTGGTCAGTGCGCTCCGGTTCGTCGATCCAGAACGTCGCGGTAGACCTGCGCGATTCGATCGGTCGTTGCTTTCACGTCGTGATGTTTCTCGATCGTCTGTCGGCCTCGAGCACCTTCAGCCGCGAGGATCTGGCGGTTGCTGAGTCGGTCGGCGATCGCACGAGCAAGCGCTTCTCTGTCTTCGACCGGCACGACTTCTCCGCCACCTCGGCCTAGGACCTCGCGCATCCCGGCGACGTCTGTCGCCACGACCGGACGCGCGGAAGCCATGGCCTCGAGCAGGACCAACGACATCCCTTCCCATCTCGACGGCAGCACAACGACGTCACTTGCGGCGAGCCAGGTCGAAACGTCCTTTCGCTCGCCGACCATCTCGACGCCGTCCGGAAGATTCTGTTCGAGCGACTGACGATCCGGTCCGTCACCAACCAGGTAGAGCCGCGCGTCCGTCACGATTGCTCGAACCCGAGGCCAGGCATCGATAAGGACGTCTTGACCTTTCTGGCGCGTGAAACGGCCCACGCATATCGCTACCGGCTCGGTCCCGATACCCAACCCGAGGCGAGCGTTCGATGCATCCGTTGCCGTCGCAGGCTTCCACCGCATCAGGTCGACGCCATTGGGGACGACGATCCAAGGCGCGCTGATACCGGCCGCGATCCCCTCGGCCCGCTCGATGTCGCCCACGCATATCAACGCGTCGGTCCACCGAGCCCCGCGTCGCTCCCACCGCCGAGCCATAGCGGCTGTGGTGCCGCCGACCGCCCAGAACGACCACCCATGTGGCTGAAAGACTGTCGGTAAACGCCCACGCAGACCTAGCCGGCCGCACAGGCCAGCTTTAGACGAATGCAGATGGACCAGCTGAGGGTCGACATCTTTGAAGATGCTCGCTAGAGCGCGGGTCTCGCCGACGGTTGGAGGGCCGGGATATCGATCCGCTTCCCACGAGATGTGGGTAGCCCCTGCGTCAACCGCCGCATCGGCCAGCCACCCTACGCGCGGTGATGCCACCACGACAGTCATCCCGCGCGCAAGTTGATCTCGGACGAGCGTCTCGACCACCGTGGGGACGCCCGCTTCGGTGGGCTGGGAGACGTGCAGAACAGCGATCCGATCCTCCATGAAGCCCGTAGGGTAAGGCGGCTTTGAAGCGCAAGTCGCTATTGCTCGCGGGGGGCATCTTTCTATCTGCGGTTGCCGGTGCAGCCGCTTTCGTTCTGTTTCCGGTAGCTCACGACCTCCAAGCCGCACGTGCCACCCTGACGACGAACGTCGCGGATCTGAAAGCCGGAGATATCGCGAACGCAGAAACTCGGTTGCGATCGGCTCACGACCGCCTCAACAGTTTGCCCGGGCATTTCTTGCACCTCATCCCTCTCCTGGGAGCCAATCTCGACGCCGTCGATCGCGTTGTCGTCGCGGCGGAACCGGTGCTAACCGCGGCGGAAGATCTGAAGCGGACGAGCAACCGGGCTTTGGGGAACGGGCTCTTCGCGAACGGTCGCATCGACCCGCAGGCGATCCAGGCGCTCGACGATCCCCTAGGTGCGGAGGTTGCGTCCTTGGGTCGGCTGAGCGCAGCGGCAGAGGACGCCCGAGGTGGGTGGCTGCTCCCCCCCGTATGGTCGGCGATCACCGACATCATGGACAAGGCCTCGAGCTTGCACGCCGATGCCGGTCGAGCCGCCGCAGCGCTCCAACAAACCCCGAGCCTGCTGGGCACGGTGACCCCTCGGACCTACCTGGTGATGCTCATCAACAACGCCGAGCTCCGCGGCGGGGGTGGGGTGCTGTCCGGCATCGGGACGCTCACGGTGAACGACGGGCACCTGAAGCTGGGCCGCTTCTACACGCGGGAGGCGCTCGTGAGGCACCCCTACAAGCAGGTCCCGGCCCCAGCGGACTACGAGCGCAGGTTCGGCATCTTCGAAGCCAACACCACTCTGTGGATCAACTCTACCTACTCGCCGGACTTCCCCGACGATGCTCTCGTGGCCGCCCGGCTCCTGAAGCTAGAAACGGGAGTGAAAACGCAAGGGGCGTTGGCCTTGGACCCCCGGGGGCTCGCGGCGCTCATGCCTCAGAACTCGAGCGTCAAGGTTCCGGGTCTCGACGGCCGGGTGACCAGGGAAGGCCTTCCCGGATTCGTGTACTCCGAGGCCTACAAGCTGTTCGACACTCAGGCCCAACGACGTAAGGCGATCCTGGCGGCCGGAAGCCAGGCTTTCGACCAGGTGCTCAACGGCTCGTTCGACGGCACCGACACGCTCGCCGAGCTCGGCCCTCAGATCACCGGAGGTCACATCCGGGTCATCTCGTTCGATCCCCACCAGGAGCAAGTCCTGGACGCCGCGGGAGCCAGCGGGAAATTGCGTCACCCGGTCGGAGACGAGCTGTTCGTGACGATCGACAACTTGGGCACCCACCAACTCGGCTTCGGAACGAAGCTCGACTTTTGGGCGCACCGTCACGTGACGCACCACTGCGACATCGTCCAGGACCAAGCGTCGTGTTCGACGTTCGTGTCGATCCAGAACACTGCGCCCAAAGGTCTGTCGCGTTACGTTGCAGGACGTCCTTACGCGTTGATGAGGGACTACGTCCAGGTTTACATCCCCGACGACGCGACCGTGGAGATCGTGAATCTGGATGGGAACAACGCGCCGGATCTGATCGAGAAACAGGACGGCTCGATGTCGATCGGCGTTCCCGTCAACATCAAGCGCGGCGACGAACGCACGGTGCAAGTGAACTACTCGATCCCGCTAACCGAGAACCGCTACACGCTGACCGCTGTCCCGCAACCTCTTACGGCCGATGCCCGACTCGATCTGTCGTTGTCGATGCCCCAGGACTGGAGGGTGGAGTCGGACTCGAACGACAAGGCCGGCGCGTTCAGCATGTCGGGCCCCTTCGACGGACGGATCACCATCAACGCAAAACCGAGCGATGAGACAGGCATCTCTCGAGCGTGGTCGGCGATCCTCCGCTTCTGGAGGAACCCGGTCTTCTAAGACTCTTGCTTACGCGTCCTCGTTCGCCGAACGATCACGAATCCGATACCGATGGCCGCCAGGCCGGTCAGCACGAACAACGTCACGTCCGCACCGGTGAACGGCAGGACCTGCTTGTGCAGCACCGTAGGCGTCGGCGAAGGTGGTTCAACCGTCGTCGTCGTCGCGCTGTGGTGCGGCGGAGACGTCGTGAATCGCGTCGGGCTGATGGTTTTGCACTTGTGCGTGTAAGGGTCACAGATCCTTTTCGCCGAAGCCGATCCGGCGAAGAGCATCATCGACCCGAGAATTCCGACCACGCACAACGCCATCAGCGCCAGCGTCCCGCGAGCGATCCTGCGCTTTCTCCTCTGTGAAGCAGACATCATCACCCTCCTACACTCTGAAGAAGGTCCCCACTGTCCTCATGAGGATCTTCATGTCCTGGGACAACGACCAGTTCTCTACGTAGTAATTGTCGAATGCCGCGCGCTCCTCGATCGAGGTATCTCCTTTCAACCCGTGTACCTGAGCCCATCCCGTGATCCCCGCCGGCAGCCGGTGGCGAGAGTCGTATTGCGGATACATCTCCTTGAACAGCTCGACGAAATAAGGGCGCTCCGGACGGGGTCCTACCAGGGACATGTTGCCCGTCAGTACGTTGAAGAGTTGGGGCAACTCGTCCAGTGAAGTCTCTCGCAAGAAACGCCCCACGCGAGTCATCCGCTGCTCGTCTGCAGCCCATTCCGTGTCTTCGATCTCGGTTTCGCGTAGGGCCATGCTCCGGAACTTGAACAGAGTGAACGGTCGTCCGTCGAGTCCGACGCGAACCTGGCGAAGGAAGATCGGCCCCCGCGACTCGATGTAGATCGCAAGCGCGATCAGCCCCATCAATGGCGCGGTAACGACGACGCCTATGGCCGCGATCGCAAAATCGATCGCGCGCTTTGCTATCCAAGCCGGACGGCTGCGCGCCGGAGTTTGCAAGCGCACAACGGGCAGTCCCCACAGATGATCGTTGGTCGTCGCACTAGAGCCGAGCTCAAAGAATCGAGGGACGACCCAGACCTGCGCGCCCGCTTCCATCGCAGCGCGGATCTCGTGCACCATGTCTTGCTGTTGAGTCGAACCAAACGCCACTATCAATACGTCGATGTCGCGCGAGCGAACGATCTCGGTAAGAGCAGAAGTCCCACCCAGCAGTCGAGCGCCGAGCTCGTCTGCGGAGAACATCGGGTCATCGTCGATCACGCCGACAACGTCTAATCCATATTCGTCGTGCGAAGCGAGGGTCGAGATGACGTGCCGTCCGATCGTGCCGCCGCCTAGAACCAGTGTGCGAGACGTCGCCGTGCGCCGCAGCGTGCGTTCGAAAGCCCGGCCGGCGACACGTCCGATCGCCAAGGAACCCGAAACGGCTATCGCAACGACGAGGAGCTCGTGAAGTGCGCCCCATCCGAATGCCAGGGTCACGGCCGACGCGAACGCGTACGAGAGACCAACCTTGCGCAGGATCTCTCCCGCGTCGTCAAGCGTGCCGACACTTAGCTTCTGTCTAAAGAAACTCTGAGAAACGATCGCGACGACCGTTCCGATAGCAAAGACGGCCACCCCCGCGCCGAGCCGCCCCGACAAGAGCTTCGTTGCGAACAGAACTGCCAGCAATACCCAAATGTCGACGATGGCTACGACGTCGCCGGGGTCGAGCCGCGCGACGAGCCCCCGACGGGAGGCAGTCGTTGGTAACGAACCGACCGCACCGAGCGACGGGGCTTCGATAACGTTTTCTTGGACGGGCGGCGTCACGAGGACACGCTCCATCGCGGAGAGGCCGCGCCTGGCAGACCCATTACAGGGGGAGGAGATCCCGCTGAGAAAAACATCGAACTCCTAACAACAAGTCGCGGCCAGATCGACGCCGACCGTAGCGCACCAAGCACTACCAGCCGAATCCCATATACCCCAAATGGGGAAAAATCTTCCTCTTTGGGGTGAATCCTAATCTTGGGCTCCACTAAGCGCCTATCCCCCAAATGTGTTACCCGCACCGTTTAGTGGAAAACTTTACCTGCCAATTAAAGGGCAAACCGGCGCTCACGTCCACCTATAACGAACCGGGCACCTAGAAGGTTTGCCCACCAGGGCAAAGAGGAGGTTTAAGCGCGAAATTAGCGCAGGCGGTCGGCGAGCTCCTGGCACTTGGCCCGGATCGCCTCGGCCGCTTCCGACAGCTTCGCCTGCTCGTCGGCGTTCAGCTCGAGCTCCACGATCCCGGTCACCCCACCTGCCCCCAATTTGGCCGGAACCCCCAGATACACGTCCGAGATGCCGTACTCACCGGTCGTCCATGCACACGTGGGAAGGACCTCGTTGGAGTCGGACAGGATCGCAGCGACCATCTGAGCAGCGGACGAGGACGGCGCGTAGAACGCGCTCCCCTTCTGCAGGTACTTGACGATCTCGGCCCCTGCGTCGCGGGTCCGCTGGAACAGAGCGTCGAGCGAAGCCTGGTCGACCAGCTCGGGCAGTGGCTTGCCTTCGACCGTTGCATGGCGAGGAAGGGCAACCATCTGATCCCCGTGCGAGCCGAGCGTGATGGCCTCGACCGATGTCGGAGCGACACCCAGCTTCTCGGCGATGAAGAAGCGCAAGCGAGAGGAATCCAGGACGCCGGCCATTCCCATCACGCGCTCCTTCGGGAAGTCGCTGACCTTTGAAGCCAGAAACGTCATCTCGTCCAAGGGATTGGAGACGACGATGAGGATGCAATCCGGCGAGTTCGCTGCGATCTCGCGAGTCACCCCGCCGACGATCTCCGAGTTCTTGTCCAGCAGGTCCATCCGGCTCATGCCCGGCTTGCGCGGCAGTCCGGCAGTGATGACCACGACGTCCGAGTCGGCCGTATCTTCGTAGTCGTTCGTTCCGGTCACGAGCGTCTCGAACCCCTCGACCGGTGCAGATTGATTGATATCGAGCGCAAGTCCCTGCGGCAGACCTTCGACGATGTCGATCATCACGACTTCGTCTGCCATCCCTTTCTCGGCTACGCGCCGAGCGGTGTTGGAGCCGACGTTGCCCGCGCCGACCACGGTTACCTTCGTTGACCCCTTTGTCATGCAGTCCTCCCGTGGATCAGGAAAGCTTCTCGATGATCCCGTCGGCGACCTCTGATGTGCCCACCGCCGAGGGATCGTCTCGATCCGGCTTCATGTCGTACGTCACGTGCTTGCCTTCTGCGATCACGTCCGCGATCGCTTTCTCGAGCCGATCTGCAGCATCAGTTTCGTTGAGGTGCCGAAGCATCAGCACGCCCGACAGCATCATCGCCATCGGGTTCACCTTGTTCTGCCCCGAATACTTGGGGGCAGACCCGTGCGTGGGCTCGAAGACCGCCGCCTCATCGCCGATGTTCCCGCCCGGTGCAACACCGAGCCCTCCGACCAACCCCGCGCCCAGATCGGACACGATGTCGCCGTAGAGGTTGGGCAACACCAGCACGTCGTAGAGCTCGGGCTTCTGAACCAGCTGCATGCACATGTTGTCGACGATCCGGTCTTCGAATTCGACGCCGGAATCGCCGTACTCCTCTTCTGCAACCTGACGAGCGGTGTGCAGGAACAGGCCGTCGGAGAACTTCATGATGTTCGCCTTGTGCACCGCAGTTACTTTCTTGCGCCCGTTCTTGATCGCGTAGTCGAACGCGGCCCTCACGATGCGCTGGGTGCCGAACACGGAGATCGGCTTGATCGAGATCCCCGAGTCCTCACGGATGCGTCTGGCCCCCAGCTCGTCGATGAAATCGATCAGCTTCCTAGCTTCGGGCGAGCCTTGCTCGAACTCGATCCCTGCGTATAGGTCCTCGTGGTTCTCGCGGACGACGACCAGGTCGATGTTCTCGTAGCGGGAGCGCACACCTGGATAGGACTTGCACGGACGCAAGCACATGTAAAGGTCGAGCTCCTTGCGAAGAGCGACGTTCACGCTCCTGAATCCTGTCCCCACCGGCGTGGTTATGGGCCCCTTGATCGCTACCTTGTTCTTGCGGACCGACTCCAGAACCGAGTCGGGAAGGGGCGTCCCGTACTCCTCCATCACGTCCGTTCCCGCTTGCTGAACGTCCCAGTCGAAACCCACACCGGTCGCTTCGAGCACGCGGCGTGTTGCCTCGGCGATCTCCGGTCCCGTTCCGTCACCGGGGATGAAAGTGACGCGATGAACTTTCTGTGACATCTAGGAAACCTCTCTCGCGGTGAGTTTTGTTACTGCTCGGAGGCGCCTAACCTACCTGATAGCCTTTGCCAAAGAGCCTGGTGAGGACATGCGCGAGCGGGCGCGAGGCGAAAGGTCGGATGCGTACGGATGGCTAAACCCGGCAAGGGTCTCGAAGGTGTAGTCGCTGCCGAAACGGCCCTCTCGGACATCGACGGAGCCGAGGGCCGGCTTTCCTACGTCGGTTACGACATCCACGACCTGGCGAACCACGCCACCTTCGAAGAGGTCATCTACCTCCTTCAGAATCTCGAGCTGCCGACGGGTCAGCAGCTGGACGAGCTCAAGTCGCAGCTTGCTCGGGAGCGCGAGCCCAACGACTTCGTGATGAAGCTGATGCCCTACCTCGCGGCGAACTGCGCACCGATGTCGATGCTGCGCACTGCGGTTTCTGCTTCTTCTGCCAAGGACCCGGATGGATGGGACACGTCTGAAGAAGCCAACTACCGCAAGGCCGTTCGGTTGTGCGCCGTGTTTCCCACGCTGGTGGCCTACTACGACCGGATGCGGAACGAGCAGCCGCTCGTACCGCCCGACGAGACGTTGTCGCAAGCCGCCAACTTCTTGTGGATGCTGAAGGGCGATAAGGCTGACGACGAGCAGGCACGGATCTTCGACGTTTGCCTCGTCTTGCACGCGGACCACACCATGAATGCTTCGACGTTCGCAGCGCGGGTGTGCGCGGCAACTTTGTCCGACATCCACTCGGCGATCACAGCAGCCATCGCGGCCCTCAAGGGCCCGCTCCACGGCGGAGCCAACGAGCAGGTGATGCGGATGATCAAAGAGATCAAAGAGCCGTCCAAGGCGCGCGACTACATCATCGAGAGGCTGCGCAACAAGCAAAAGGTCATGGGGTTCGGCCACCGCGTGTACCGCACGGAGGACCCCCGCGCGACTCACCTTCGCGAGATGGCGAAGCTCCTCGCCGAAAAGACCGGCGACTCGAATAATTACGAGATCTCTCAAGAGATCGAGAAGGCCGTCATGGACGAGAAGGGCATCTACCCCAACGTCGACTTCTATGCCGCATCGGTCTACGGCTACCTGAAGATCCCCACCGACCTGTTCACAACCGTGTTTGCGTGCAGCCGCGTTTCTGGATGGACGGCCCACGTGCGAGAGCAGTACGCAGACAACCGGCTGATCCGCCCCGACCACGAGTACGTAGGGCCCGACCCTCGCTCTTGGTTGCCCTTGGAAGAGCGGAGCCACTAGACCTCGTACTGCTTCAAGGGCGGCACTTCCGGACATACATCAAGGTAGCCAGGCGCGCTCCCGAGAATCCTGGAGGCGTTGAGATCCGTAGAAGAAGGGGCCCTGCCCCATTTCCGCGAGGCCGTAACGCTGGGCCTTTTTCTCCGTTCAAGGGACAAATGTGGACATCGATCAGCTCAGGGACAACGTCCGCCGGGCCGTCAAAGGGGACGGCCGGGCAGCTTCGGCGTTGTTCGACGAGTTCCATCCCCGGATCTATCGCTACGCCCTATCCAAGCTCCGATCCGCTCAGGATGCCGACGACGTCGCCTCGGAGACCTTCGCCCGCGTCCTTCGCGATCTGGGACGGTTCCGCTGGAAAGCCGGGGGGTTCGAGGCGTGGATCTTCCGGATCGCCTCTAACCTCGTCGTCGATCATGTCCGGCACTCATCTAGGGAGCGACCGGGCTCCGACCCACTTCCCGAGCGGGAATCTCTCGACCCAAGACCGGAGGAGCTGGTGCTCACCGGCGAGCTCGTGGCAGACCTCACGAGCTTGCTCGACCGGCTGGTTCCAGATCAGCGCGAGGTCCTGCTCCTCAGGTTCGCGGCGGGGCTCGATACAAGCGAAACGGCTACCGTGATGGGCAAGAAGGTGAACGCCACCCGGCAGCTGCAGTTCCGAGCGATCCAGAACCTGCGGGCGCTCATGGCGGAGAAAGCAGACGCACGATGACCGCGACGCGCAGCGACTACGACTTGCTCGACGACGCGCTCGAGGGGCGCTTGGTCGATCCCAGCGTGGCCGAGCTCGCCGAGCTGGGTGCCGGTCTAAATGAAAGCCTTGGCCACGAGGTCCCACCTGCTCCGGGCACACGGGCACTGTTCGTTCAAGGCGTGTCCGCCCGGGCGCAGACTCGCCGCGGCCCCCGCATCCTGGTGCCGTCGATCGCACTTGGCATCCTTGCGCTGGTGGTTGCGGGCCTCAGCCGTACCGCACTTCCCGGCAGCGCGCTGTATCAAGTCAGGAAGGTCCTTGCGTCGGTTGACCTCGCGCCGTCGGCCCAGCACGAGGTGGACCTCCGCATCACGCGTGCTCGGGACGAGCTCGCGCTTGCGCAATCCCTCCTCCCCGGCAAGCCCACGGTGGCTCTCGATGCAGCGAACATCGCACTAGAACAGCTCGGACAGGCGCGGTCGTTCCTCGACGACGTCTCTTCGAGCGAAGTCTCTCGAGACAGAGTCACCATCTCGCAGCTCGAGCGGCGAGCTGAGTCAGTCATCGGGCAGGCAACGGCCGAGTCGTCACACTCCCCGAGCGGCGGCTCGTCTCCCACAAAGTCGATGAGCGGATCCGGTGCGGGACCTACGCGATCCGATAACTCCGGCGATCGCGGGGACGGGTCGGGGGCCGATAACTCCGGTCGCGGATCCGATGCATCAGGCTCACATGGGAGCTCCGGCGATTCTGGGTCCAGCGGATCGAACGGCGACAATGGCTCGGGCGACGGCTCCAACCATGGATCGTCGGGCGCTCATCCCGGCTCGAATGACCGGGGCAGCGGCTCCTCTAGCTCGGGCGACGGGGGCAGCGGCAGCGATTCGGGGAGCGACGGCTCGAACGATCATTCGGGTGGGGGCGCTCAGCCGTCGCCGAGCCCGGGTGACGGTTCCGGCGACAGTGGCGAGGGATCTAACGATTCGAACGGCACGTCCGACCTCGGTACGGGCAAGGGCGGCGGGGACCACCCGGGTGGCTCGGGCTCGGGGTCGACAGACGGGAGCTCCGGTGGGAGCCTCGACAACTAACGCTTAGAGAGAACGGCGCGCCAGCGCCACGGTGTTCTTCAAAAGCATCGCGATCGTCATCGGGCCAACGCCCCCAGGCACCGGCGTGATCTTGCCGGCGACCTCCTTCGCTGCATGGAAGTCGACGTCTCCAGCAAGGCCCGCTTCGGTTCGATTCATCCCGACATCGATCACGGTCGCTCCCGGAGCGATCATGGGGGCCGTGATGGCGTGCGCGCGGCCCATCGCCGCAACGAGGATGTCGGCGCGTCGCGTATGGGCCGGCAGGTCCTTCGTAGCCGTGTGACAGATCGTGACGGTGGCGTTGGCTCCGTTGCCCTTCTGAACCAGCAACGCGCCGAGTGGCTTTCCGACGATGTTCGAGCGACCCACGACGACGACCTCGGCACCTGAGATCTCGACGCCGGTCCTAAGCAGAAGCTCCTGGATGCCTGCCGGGGTAGCGGGAACCACTACGGCGTCGCCCATCAGCAACCGTCCGAGGTTGCATGGATGGAAACCGTCCGCATCCTTTGAGGGGTCGACCGCGTTCAGCACGCGTTCTTCGTCTACATGTGCAGGGAGTGGAAGCTGAACCAGGATTCCGTGAACGGCCTCGTCGGCATTCAAGTCGGCGAGCAACGCCAGCAGGTCTTGCTCGGGAGTGCTCGCATCGAGGTCGTGATCCCAAGCTTTGATGCCGACTTCCGCGCACATCTTTCGCTTGGAGTTGACGTAGATGCGCGAGGCGGGATCGTCGCCGACCAGAACCGTTGCGAGGCCCGGAATCACGCCTTTCTCGGAAAGCTGGTTGACCTCCTCGGCGACCTCGCGGCGCACGTCTTGCGCGATCGCCTTTCCATCAATGATGTCCGCAGTCACACTGCCCTCCGATCGACGTTTGTGATCAGTGGCGGAAATGCCTTCGCCCAGTGAAAACCATAGGGATGCCGTGCTCGTCGGCAGCAGCGATGACTTCTTCGTCACGCACCGAGCCACCCGGCTGAATCACTGCGATCGCGCCGGCCTCGACCGCCGCGTCCAATCCATCGCGGAACGGGAAGTACGCGTCCGACGCGCACACGGAACCCTTCGCGCGCTGTCGAGCTCGGCGCGCGGCCAGCTCCGTCGACTCGACCCGGCTCATCTGGCCCGCACCGACACCGACGGCCATTCGGTTCTTGGCCAGCACAACGGCATTCGATTTCACGTGCTTAGCGATGACCCACGCGAACCGGAGGTCGCGCCACTGTTCGTCGGTGGGTTGTGTCTCGGTTACGACCTTTGCAGCTTCCAACTCGTCGGGAGGATCCGGCCACTGGACGAGCAGCCCTCCGGAGACGCGCCTGAGGTCGAACTCGGGAAGCGGATATTCCGGCATCGTCAGTACGCGCACGTTTTTCTTTAGCTTCAGATGTTCGAGGGCGTCCTTTTCGTAACGGGGTGCCAGCACGACTTCCGTGAATATCTTTCCGATCTCTTGCGCTGTTGCCAGGTCGCACGGCTCGTTCAGGGCAACGATGCCCCCGAACGCAGAGGTTGGATCGCACTCGAGAGCCTTGACGTATGCATCGGTGATCGACGTGCTGATAGCCGCTCCACACGGATTCGAATGTTTGACGATTGCGACGGCCGGATGCTCGAGCTCGCGGGCCAGCTTCCACGCAGCGTCGGAATCCAAAAGGTTGTTGTAGGAGAGCTCCTTGCCGTGCAGCTGCTCGGCGTCGGCGAGGCCGGTTGTCGGACCGGCATTCCGATAGAACGCCGCGCGCTGATGTGGGTTCTCGCCGTAACGGAGATCCATGACCTTCACGGCCCCCAGTACAAAACGGTCGGGCAACGCGTTGTCGCGAGTGAAGAAACCGGCAATGGCGGCGTCGTATGCAGCCGTGTGCTCGAATGCGAGAACCGCAAGCCGGCGACGGTTGGCTTCGGACACCTCGCCCGTCGAACGGATCTCGTCGAGGACTTCGGCGTAGCGAGCCGGATCGACTACCACCGCAACCGAATGGAAGTTCTTTGCGGCCGCTCGGACCATGGCCGGCCCCCCGATGTCTATCTGCTCGACGGCATCAGCCTCTTTCACGCTGGGATGCGCCACCGCATGCTCGAAGGGATAAAGGTTGCAAACGACCAGGTCGATCGGCTCGATCCCCTGCTGAGTGAGCTGTTCCATGTGATCGGGATTCTTTCGATCCGCAAGGATCCCGCCGTGGATCTTGGGGTGCAGCGTTTTCACGCGGCCTCCGAGGATCTCGGGCGCCCCGGTAACGGCGGCCACCTTGGTGACCTCGATGCCGGCATCCGCCAGAGCCGCCGCCGTGCCACCCGACGAGACGATCGTGACCCCTCGTTCGCGCAGGCCTCGAGCTAGGTCGACCACACCGGTCTTGTCGGAGACGCTTATCAGAGCTCGGGAGACCTTCACGGCGGGCATCCTAACTAGAGCCGGAAAAGACGACCCGGCCCCCATCAAGCCGAGCACTTCCTTCGATCACGAGCTTGCACGCCTCCGGCAACAACTGATGCTCGACGGCTTTGATCCGTTCGTGCAATTCGGATTCCGAGACGCCGGGCGAGATCTCGACGGCGGCTTGAGCAACTATCGGCCCGTGATCGACCTCGTTGTCGATGAAATGAACGGTTGAGCCGGTAACGCGCGCACCGAAGTCGAGCGTGTCGCGCACCGCATGAGCGCCCGGGAACGACGGCAACAGAGACGGATGAAGGTTTATCAATCGCCCGGCAAACGCGTCGACGAAAACGGGAGCAAGGATGCGCATAAATCCTGCGGAAACAACGAGATCGGGTTGTAGGGACTCAACGGCATCTTTCAGTGCCCCGCTCCACTCGTCGCGCGAAGCGAAGTCGCCGGGTTCGAGCACCACCGTCTCTGTTCCCGCTTCGCGAGCGGCCTCGACCCCATCGCATGGACGGTCGGCGACCACGGCGGCGACACGCCCGGGCACCTCACCTCGCTCACAGGCTGCTACCAGCGCCAGCATGTTGGAGCCGGTGCCTGAGATCAGAACGACTAGGCGAGCAGTCACGATTCCAGCGCATAGGCAAGTGCACCGACCGCCTTCGGGTAGCGGAATTGAATGCCCGCGTGCGTGCCCTCGAACAGCTCGAGGGTGTGCTCGATGCCGGCTTTGGTCAGCTCCTTGGAGAACGCTTGCGCGCCGAGGTCCAGGTAGTAATCGTCGGCTCTCCCCGCATCGATGTAGATGAGTCGCATGGACCGAAGGGCGTCCAGATGATCTGGAACCATCCGGACCGGATCCCACGCCAGCCACCGCTGCCACACGTCGTCGATGAGCCGCCCGGAGTCGATCTCGAAGGGAAGGTCGATCGTCGTCGGATCTTGATTATTGGGCGAATAGCACGCGGCCATCGCATAAGCGTTCAAAGGAGCGTCCATCACGTCCCAGTCGATGTGGTCGGCCGTCCTGAACGACTTGAAGAAATTCTCGTAGCTTCCGTCGAACTTGTCGCGCAACGTACGCGCGGTGGCACGAAAATCATGCATGTAGCAAACCTCGAACAGCGCGTCGCCCGCGTGGGTTGCCAGTGCACCGAAGACATCTGGTCGCAACATCGGAACGACCATGGCTCCATAACCGCCGCTGGATTTCCCGGTGAGCGCGCGGCTCTCTCTGTCGGGAATCGTTGGATAGCGCGAATCCACGAAAGCAGTCACCTCGTCACATAGGTAGTCCATGTAACGACCGGTTCCGGTTGAATTTATGAACTGCGATCCGCCGTAGCTTGTCCACGCGTCGACGAAAACGACGATCGCGGGCGGCACGTCACCCTGGGAAAAGAGGCCATCGATCCGTTCGACGACGGTTGGCTCGAAGGGGGCGCGGTTGAGCCACATGTCGAGCTGGCCGGTCATCCCCTGGATCAGATAGATAGACGGGTACTTCTGCGCCGATGACTCGTCGACCCCGCGCGGCAGATAGACGTACAGCGGACGTGTCGCCGGATCTCGCAATGGGTTGTCGCGGAGTATCTCGGACTCGATCGTCAGCACGTCGAAGCGCCCGCGGTAGCTCCGAGCGTAAGGGGGGCCGGGCGGCCCTGCTACTTCTCTCAGCATTTGTGCCTCGGCACTAGCCCTAGCGGAGCCCCGCGACGAGCTCGGCAACCTCTGTCGGATTACGGCCGACCTTGATCCCAACCGCTTCGAGAGCCTCTGCCTTTGCCTGAGCAGTTCCTTTTGATCCGGAGATGATGGCTCCGGCGTGCCCCATCCTCTTTCCTTCGGGGGCCGTGAACCCTGCTATGTAGGCAACGATCGGCTTGGTCATGTTCTCCTTCGCCCACGCCGCTGCACGCTCTTCCGCGTCTCCGCCGATCTCACCGACCAGGACGACGATCTCTGTCACGGGGTCGGCTTCGAACAGCGTCAGCACGTCGATGAAGTCCGAGCCGGGGATGGGGTCGCCTCCGATCCCCACGCACGTCGATTGACCGATGTCGCGCTGCGTTAGCTCGTGAACGATCTGGTACGTGAGCGTGCCCGAGCGCGACACGAGTCCGACGGGGCCGGGAAGGCATATCTCGCCGGGGATGATGCCCACGTTCGCCTTGCCCGGCGAGATCAAGCCGGGGCAGTTCGGGCCGATCAGCGTGGTCGAGCGTCGCGGATTGCGCAGATACGGCACCACGCGGGCCATGTCCATCGCGGGGATGTTTTCGGTGATCGCGACGATGACGTCGATACCGGCGTCGTAAGACTCGAGGATCGCGTCGGCCGCGAAGCGAGGGGGCACGAACACCATGGCGGTATTAGCCCGGGTCTTCGAAACGGCTTCGGCAACTGTGTCGAAGACCGGCACGCCGTCGACGTCTGAGCCACCTTTGCCGGGAGTCACGCCGGCCACCACATCCGTTCCGTAGGAGCGGTTGCGGCCTGCGTGGAACGAGCCCTCTCTCCCGGTCAACCCCTGGACAACGAGACGTGTGCGATCGTCGATCAGGATCGACATCAGCGCATCCCTTCCTTAGCCAGCGCCACGGCACGTTCGGCCGCGCCGAGCATCGTGTCTTCGCTGACGAGCATCGGATGTGGCGCGTCGGCAAGCATCTTGCGGCCTTGCTCTGCGTTCGTCCCATCGAGGCGCACGACGATAGGAACCTTCACGTCCAAGCGACCCAGTGCGTCGATGATCCCCTCTGCGACCAAATCTCCCCTCGTGATCCCACCGAAGATGTTGATGAGAACGCTCTTTACCTCCGGGTTCGACGTGATCACCTCGAGCGCAGTGGACAGGACGTCTGCCCCCGCGCCGCCGCCGACGTCGAGGAAATTCGCAGGCGCGCCTCCGGCAGCCTTTACTACGTCGAGCGTCGACATGACGAGACCCGCGCCGTTACCGATGATCCCGACATCACCGTCAAGCTTGATGAAGTTCAAGCCCTTCTCTTTAGCGATGCGCTCTTGCTCGGGGACTTCATGGACGGATTTCAGCTCGTCGAAGTTGGGGTGTCTGTAAGCGGCCGAATCGTCGAGCGAAACTTTGGCGTCTAGCGCGACCACGCGTCCATCGCCCGTTAGGACCAGTGGGTTCACTTCGACGAGAGACGCATCCAGATCGACGAAAGCTCTGTAGAGCTTCGGCAACAGCGCGATCGCTTCGGTTCGCGCCTCGGCATCTAGCGCGGCGCCGAAGACCAAGTCGCGAGCGTGGAAATCCGAGATCCCGAGGAGTGGATCGATATGAACCTGGGCGATCGCATCTGGATCGGTCTCTGCAACCTCTTCGATCTCGACACCGCCCTTCGCGCTCATCATCCCCAGGAAGTCGCGTCGCGAACGATCGAGCAAGAACGAGCAGTAGTACTCGGCTTTGATGTCCCCGGCGCGCTCGACAAGCACCCGTTTGACGGTGTGCCCTTTGATGTCCATGCCCAAGATCTGGGACGCGACCTCGCGAGCTTCATCTGGAGAAGTCGCAAGCTTGATACCGCCCGCTTTCCCGCGGCCCCCGACCTGAACCTGCGCTTTGACTACAACCCGGCTACCGAGTCCGCTCGCCGCTTCCGCAGCCTCGTCTGCCGTTGAGGCGACGCGACCCTCGGGGACCGGCACTCCGAACTTGCGCAGCAGCTCTTTGCCCTGATATTCGAAGAGATCCACGGAACCTTCCCCTATGCGCTTTGTTGCGCCTTAGGCGCAACGTGGTCGTTAACCCAGTCGACGATCGTCTTGGTCGTCGTGCCGGGAGTGAATATCTCTTTGATGCCCGCTTCTTTGAGCTTTGGGATGTCGGAGTCGGGGATGATGCCGCCGCCGAATACGACGATGTCGTCTCCTCCCTGCTCGCGTATCAGCTCGACGATCTTGGGGAACAAGGTCATGTGGGCTCCGGAAAGAACGCTCAACCCGACGGCGTCGACGTCTTCCTGGATGGCAGCCGCCGCTATCTGATCGGGCGTTTGATGGAGACCCGTGTAGATGACCTCGAATCCGGCATCACGAAGGGCGCGTGCCACTACTTTGATCCCCCTGTCGTGCCCGTCGAGGCCGGGCTTCGCCACCAATATGCGAGGGCGTCCTGAAGTCACAGTCACTTAACTCCGTCGAGGATTGTGTTGCTACGGTTTGCGCGATGAACCCAACCGAGACTAGCAGCTAGGGCGACAGGACCCGCCTGTGACAGAAGCCAAAGAGGTCGAAACCGCGCTGTATGACGAGGGCTCGTTTCGCCCGGTCGACGGCCCTACGTCGCAGGATCCCCTCGCCTATCCCGGCTATCTCGACGACCTCGGTGCCGCGGGAGAACGCGCCGGAACCGACGAGTCCGTCGTTGCCGGACCCGCGCGCGTCGGCGGATACGACGTCGAGCTTGCACAGTTCGTTTTTCCGTTCATGGGCGGGAGCATGGGCGAAGCGTCGGGCGAGCGACTTGCACTAGCGCTCGAACGCGCAGCCGATCGCAAGGTGCCGATGGTCCTCAGAACGGAAACGGGCGGCGCGCGCATGCAGGAGGGGATGCGCTCACTGGTGCAGATGCCGAAAATCTTGGCAGTTCGACGAGCGCTATCCGCTGCAGCACAACCGTTGATCGCGATCCTCGGTAATCCAACCACCGGCGGCGTGCTCGCATCGATCGCGGCGGACGCCGACGTCGCCGTTGCGGAAGCCGGCGCAACGGTTGGATTTGCCGGGCCTCGCGTGGTCGCCCGAGCAACGGGAAGCCCTCCTCCGGCGGACTCGCACACGGCGCGCGCTGCCTTCGACAACGGGCTCGTCGACATGGTCGTGGCTTCCGACGGGATCCGCGACTACGTAGCACGGGCACTCAGGACGCTGGCCCCCGATACACCCGATCCCGTCGAACCTCCTGATTCGCTTTCGAAGGACGAAGCAAAGCGTGACGCCGCGGAAGCAGTGAAGACGTTGAGATCGTCACCTCCTCCGCGCGCGCCTCACCTGACCGTGGCGATGAGCGATTCGAGCATTCAGCTGCGCGGGGATCGAGCCGGCACTCAAGACCCCGCTCTGGTGACTTCTCTCGAGAGAGTGGCCGGACGCAGAGCTTTGGTGATGGCACTCGACTCGAAGTTCGCTCCCGGACCCGGTGCCTACCGCAAGGCGCGGCGCTGTCTCGCGATCGCTCAACGATTACAGATCCCCGTAGTGACGATCGTCGACACCGAGGGGGCCGACCCGTCACCCCGATCTGAGGCAGGTGGGATCGCGTGGGAGATATCGAGCCTCACTCAAGACATGCTGGGAGCGGAGGTTCCGACATTGGCGATCGTCACCGGGCACGGCGGAAGTGGCGGGGCGCTCGCGTTCGCAGCGACCGATGTGCTGCTTGCTTACGAAGGGGCCGTCTTCTCGGTGATCGCGGTGGACCTTGCAGCAGAGATCCTGTGGCGCGATGCGAGCCGCTCGGCCGAAGCAGCGCGGCTCTTGGATCCCACCGCTAGGCGGCTCGTCGAACTCGGGATCGCCGATGGCCTACTTGCCGAGCCGGTGTCGGCCGAATCACTAAGACGGGCAGTCGCCTATCATCTCGACGTTTTGTCGAAGCGCCCCGTGA
>JBHELU010000285.1:0-2518 GCA_046262955.1 Actinomycetota bacterium
GTGATCTCCTGGCCCTCGACCTTCTTCTCGACGAGCTCTTCGAGCTTGTCGCGGTATTCGTCGCGGAAGTCTTCAGGCTTGAAGGAGTCGGCGAGCTGTTGGATCAACTGACGCGCCATCTTCACTTCGGTGTCGCGCACGTCGACCTTCTTGGTGAGCTCTTCGTAATCGGGCTCGCGGATCTCGTCGGGCCAGTACATGGTCTCGAGAACGAAGACGTCGTCCTTAAGACGGACGGTTGCAAGATGCTCCTTGTCGCGTAGCGCGACTTTGGCGATGCCCACCTGCCGTTCTGCTTCGAGCGCTTCGGCCAGCAACCGATACGCCTTCAGCCCCGATGCTTCAGGCGCGACGTAGTAGGTCTTGTTGAAGTAGATGGGATCGATGTCCTCGAGAGGAACGAATGAGACGACGTCGATCGCTCGGATGGAATCGACGTCCATCGCCGCAAGCTCCTCGTCCGAGAACGTGACGTAGTGGTCCTTCTCATACTCGTAGCCCTTGACGATCTCGTCCCAGTCGACCTTCTTGCCGCACTTGCCGCAAACGCGCTCGTACTTGATCCGGCCCCCATCGTCATCGTGGAGGAGGTGGAACTTGAGGCTCTTCTCCTGGACTGAGGAGTAGAGGCGCACCGGGATGCTGATCAGGCCGAAGGTGATGGCACCTTTCCACAGCGATCTCATGTCCCGATTCTATGGCTACCTGCTCTTTTGCCCGGCCTCAGTCACGCTCGGTAGCGGAAGTGGGCAGGAAGATAACTCTCCGCGTCGAAAGCTCTATGCTGTCAGCACAAATCCGAGGTCGCGCCACATCAGACAAAAGTGGCGAAACGGACTCGACAACGAGCAGGAGCGTGACGTGACCAACGGCGATTACTCGAAAGCTCTCGGCGACAGGCTGCGCAAGATCAGAACCCAGAAAGGGATGTCGCTTCAGGATGTCCAGCACGCGTCCGACGGTCGATGGAAAGCCGCGGTCGTTGGTGCCTACGAGCGCGGGGACCGCAACGTCACGGTTGCACGTCTTGCGGAGCTCGCAGACTTCTACGGAGTCCCGACGGGGGAGATCCTTCCGGACGGCGCGGCGTCGGCAGGTGCTACCGAGCAGAGACGGCGAGTTGTCTTGAACCTGGAAGGTCTCGATCGGGTGCCCGCGAGCGATCGCGATCCTCTGTCACGCTTCACGACCGCGATCCAGATCCAGCGCGGTGATTACAACGGACGCGTATTGACGATCAGGGAAGACGACTTGATGGCTCTCGCCCTGCTGTACCAAACGACTGCGGAAGAGCTGTCGCGCCGGTTGAACGACTGGGGCCTTCTGGTGTCGAGCAACGGGACGTCTCCCTAAGCACGTCCTTTAGACCGCTATCGCAGCAACCGCTATCACCGCGAGCGCGAACCAATAGATTCCCGTAAACGTGTAGTCGATCGCCTGCGGCCGCATCGGTAACAGGACCCCCAATGTCCACACGGGCATGACGATCACCGCGAACAGGAGCGCGTAGCCGAGGGCGGGCCATCGCGCCCACCCCTGATCGGTGAGGACCGCGGCTGCCAATCCCAGTAGCAGGGCTCCCAGGATCGCTTGCCCGACCACGTCAGCGAGCGGCCCGCTCTTGGTGAACCGATACAGCCTGTAGCCAAGCCCGAGCACGGCATTGGCCGCCAGTGCTGCGGCTAGAACGACCTGCCATCCCGTGCTCACGGGGCCAAGATAGCGGGGGCCGCAGCCCCACACCTCGACGGCTACACTGCGTCACCGGGAAACGCCTAACAACCGTCGTTGCGGTCCTCGCCATCGTCGGTTCGATGCTGATCGGTCCGATCGGTTCGGCCCATGCTTCGACGTTCCCTCCAAGTGAGTGGGTCGTCGGCCCCCAGAAGCGGATCGCGTTCATCACTTTCGACGGACACACCAAGGCGAAGAAGCTGCTGAATCTCGCCAAGATCATCAAGACCAATCACGCGCGCGCTTCGTTCTTTATGCCGGCTCAGTGGATCTCGCATCACCGCACTAAGTCTCGACTGGTCCACCTTGCGGGAAACGCCTTCGGTAACAGGGGATGGTCGAACGAATCGTTCTTGAACATGAGCGACGATCAGATAAGGGGATCGCTGGCGCACGCTCAGAAAATCCTGAACTCGATCAAGGCTTATCCCAAACCATTCTTCCGTCCTCCCGGTGGCCAGCGCGATCTGCGAGTCCTAAGGGACGCAGGTTCGCTCGGTTACAGGTCGGTGCTGTGGACGAGCCACCCGGGCGGCGGCACTGCGAAGCACGTGGCTCATGTCGCGGTCCATCACGCGCAGGGAGGATCGATCATCTCGTTGGATCTGTGGCGATCGAGCAACAGACGAGCTCTCCCGAAGATCATCAGAGGTTTGCGCAGGCGAGGCTTTCAGCTGCGGACGATCGATCACCTAAAGGGATCGCACGCCGTCAGGTGGGACACGACGATCAAGTACGGATCGTCGGGCGACGAGGTTAGCTACGCGCAGAAGACGTTGAGGTC
>JBHELU010000286.1:0-17656 GCA_046262955.1 Actinomycetota bacterium
CCCACATCCACCACACCCGGGTCCACATGAACCACAACAAGCTGATCGGTGCTGGCCTTGCCGTCGACGTCTTCAACGCGGACGACGAGAACCACATCCGAATCGGGCACGGCTCCGTGGAGCTGCGCGGGAACAAGATCACTCTCGCTCGTACTCCTCAGGACATGGGCACCAACTACACCGGTATCTCGGTCCAGCAGGCCCAGGGACTCACGTTGCGCATCGTCGGCAACAAGATCACCCAGACAACCGATCAGGTCGATGCGACCACGGGTCAGGATGCGTCGGACGAGGGCATCTGGATGGACCGGCTCAAGACGGCCAAGGTCTACCTGTTCAACAACACGGTCAACGGTTCCGCCTACGGCATCCGAGCTCAGGAGTTCGAGGACTCGGTTATGTGGTGGGTCGGTAACCTGCACACGACGGGCGTTCAGTACCCGGTGTACTGGGACAACACGGTGAAGAACCACCCCAGAAGGAAGGGCTGAGGCCGGTGTCGAAGTATTGGACTGCCTGCATTGCTTTGGATACGATCCTGGCCGGGCAGCTTTAGCGGGGGCGAAAAATGACACCTGAACGGCGGCGCGAATTCGAGAACGTTTGGCCGGCACTGTCGCGACGCGTGAAGAGCATGGTGTGCCGCAAAGGCGTTACCGGTGGCGACGTAGACGATCTTGTTCAGGAAGCAGCTCTGCGTCTGTACCGGACGTGGGACCAGGTCGATCCAACCCGCGACCCTTGGCCGCTGGTATCGACTATCACTCTGAACCTTCTGCGCGATCGATTCCGGCCGCGACCGATCCGCGAGATCGCCGCAGATCACGTGCCCGAGACGGCCGACTCTTACGAGGTTGAGCGCGCGGGGCTAGCGCGCTTGGAGCTTGGACGTGTCGAGAGCGCGATGGCGATGCTCAGCGCGTCGCACCGCACCGCCTTGCTTAGCGAGATCGGCGACGGCGCATCGAAGACGGCGGATAGCGAAGCAACTCGCATGCTTCGGATGCGTGCTCGTCGACGCCTCGCGGCTCTGCTCGAGAAGGCATCGGCGATCTTGCTTCCCGTGAAGCTCAACCGGCTCTGCGAGCTTGCGGAGTGGGCGTTAGGCTCCCGTCAGGCGGCACTGTCGACGGTTTCCTGCTTGCTCTGCGTAGCGCTCGGTACCGTCACGGCCTTCACGGCGGTTCTTGCACCCCCACGCGCTTACGCCCACACCACCAGAACACACAGGCTCGAAGTCGAAGCGGTAGCCCTGCAGACGCGCGCGCTTCCGTCTCACGCCGGCTTGCAACGGGCTGCGTTGCGCTCGGCACGCTTGAGCTCGCGCCGGGCTGCGATCCATGCGGCCACCGCGCCAGGCGACCAGGCTCCTAAGAAAGAGGCCGCCGACCCGTCGGCGCTTCCGGACACGCCGCCGCTGCCGCAGGCACCCAACACGCCGCCGCTTCCCGCACCTCCGCCTCTCCCCAAGGCGCCGCTGCCGGCACCGCCCGACAGTGACGCGTTCAAGACGGTTCAGCACACGGTCTCGCACACGCTGAAGAGGCTCCCTTCCTTGGGAAAGTAGCGGTCCCTTCCACCGGAGGCCGCCGCGTTCCATAACGCACCCGTCGCACGGCGCTCTGTAAATCGCGGCATCATTAGCCCTATGGGTTTGGCACTAGACGATCCCCGCCTGTCCTTGATGGCGGATGAGCTCAATGCCCTGCAATGGTCCGCGCTCTTGCTCGATCGCGAGTTCAACGTCGTATGTGTGACGGAGGAGCTGAAAGAGTTCGTCGGCGTCCATGATGAGGAAGCCCTTGGTTATGGGCAGCACATCTTGGCAGCGTTCTTGCGCGATGAATGGCGGCGAACGATCTCGATGGATAGTCAGGTCGGGATCTTCATGCAGATGATGCCGATGTTCCTGGATCAGTTCCCCGGCGGTCCCGAAGCTTTGGCAAAGACTCTGCCCGAACCGTTCAACCAGCTGGTGATGTCGCTGGAGCCGCGTCCGTTGCAACCGGCGCTGCGAGGGCGATTCGATTACATCGATCCCGGCGGCCTTCCGTATCCGGTCGACTACCTGGGTTTCCCGGTATGCGAGCCCGAGGGCGAGATGTACGGGTTCTTGATCATCATGTACATCGCGCTCAGGCCAACCTTGGTGTCGCTGCTGGCCCGCGGTGACGCGGAGATGTACGAGCGCATGGCCGACCTGGTGAGTCCCGGCCGCCATCAGGCAGCGATCCTGTTTGCAGACCTCGAGTCGTCTGGGGCGCTGTCGCGACGTCTGCCGAGTGCAGCGTATTTCTCGTTGATGCGCGACTTCAATACAGAGATCGACGCGATCGTCGCCGAGAACGTCGGGATCGTCGGTAAGCATTCGGGCGATGGCGCTACAGCGTTCTTCTTAGTCGATCACTTGAAAGACGCGTCTAGTGCGGTGCGTGCGGCGATCTCCGCGGCTCGCTCGCTGCAGCAATGCACCGAGAAGCTCGTCTCCGCGGTTCCCGAATCGTCGGTCGAGGACTTCAACCTGAACATCGGCCTCCATTGGGGAGGCGCGCTTTATATGGGCCAGCTGGTCCCAGGAGGACGTCTCGATGTGTCGGCGTTGGGCGACGAGGTCAATGAATGCGCTCGCGTTCAAGACACCGCTAAACGCGGTGAAGTGCTTGCAACAAAAGCCATGATCGAGCAGCTCACCGATGAAGATGCCGAGGGGCTCGATATCCAACTCGATTCCTTGATCTACGAACCGCTGCGCGACAGACCGCACGCCACCGAAAAAGCGATCCGCGACGCCGGCGGCCTTCCGGTTACGAACTTGCGATAACCAGCCCACGCGTTGCTTAGGGTCTAACGATGCCCGAGCTTCCCGAGATGCAGGCTCTGTCCGAGCGATTGAACGATTTGCTCGTGGAGGCGCGCATCGTCCGTGCCGACGCGTTGTCGTTCTCGGGCCTCAAGACCGTGGCGCCGGCTCCCGCAACGCTCGCAGGCATGACCGTAAAGGGCGTTACCCGGCGGGCCAAGTACCTGATCTTCGATCTCGACCAGATCCACATGCTGGTTCATCTATCTCAAGGTGGCCGGCTGGACGTCGAGCGACCACCAAAGTCGACTCGCCCCAAAGGGGCCGTCGCGCGCGTCGTTCTCGAACCGAGCGATGGGGGCCGCGTTGCGCTGCTGGTCAAAGAATTCGGAACCGAGCGGAAGGCGGCGTGGTGGATCCTGCATCCGGGCGACCCCTCGCCGTTGGATGGTCTGGGTCCGGAGCCCTTCTCCGATGAGTTTGCGAAGCTCATCGCGACTTCCGTCGATCGCCGGCGACTCCACACGGTCCTGCGGGATCAGCACACCGTCGCGGGTATCGGACGCGGATTCGCAGACGACATCTTGCACGAGGCTATGTTGTCGCCGTTCGACTCGCTGGCATCTCTCGACGGATCGGAACGGGAAGCTCTGGTCGGTGCGACCCACAAGGTGCTAACCGCAGCCCTCGAGCGCGAGAGAGAACGTACGGGTGGTCTGCCTACCAAGCTCCAGGGGCGATTCACGGTGCATGGAAAGGCCGGTGAAGTCTGTCCGCGCTGCGGAACCGAACTGAAACGTGTCTCGTATGAATCCCACGAGATCGCTTATTGCCCGCAGTGCCAGACAAAGGGCAAGGTCCTGGCCGATCGCCGCCTGTCGCGCCTGTTGAAGTAGGGCCAGTCACCGGCGTTGATACCGTTCGAGCGATGAGCAAGGGCGAGCGCTCGATCGGCATCGGGTTCCTGGGATGCGGGACGGTTGGGGCAAGCGCGGCCCGCATCTTGGTCGACCACCGGGCAGACCTGGCTCAGCGTGCGGGCGCAGCGCTGGAGGTCCGGCGGATCGCGGTCAGGGACTCGGCTAAGAAACGAGGCATCGATCTTCCGGCCGATGTGTGGACGGACGACGCCTCGGCTGTCACGGATGCCGGCGACATCGAGATCGTCGTCGAGGTGATCGGCGGTACCGATCCTGCCGGCGTCCTCGTGCAGCGCGCTCTTCGCAACGGCAAACACGTCGTAACCGCGAACAAGGAGTTGCTGTCGACCCAGGGCAAAGAGCTACTCGAGATTGCAGACGCTTCAGACGTCGACATCCTTTTCGAAGCGGCGGTCGGTGGCGGTATCCCGATCATCCGCCCTTTGAAAGAGTCACTTGCAGGCGACCGCGTCCGACGGGTTACCGGCATAGTGAACGGCACCACCAATTTCATCTTGACGCGCATGTCCGAAACGGGCGCGGACTTCACAGATGCGCTGGACGAGGCTACGCGGCTCGGTTATGCGGAGGCCGACCCCTCGGCAGACATCAACGGATCCGACGCCGCGGCGAAGCTGGCGATCCTTGCGGCTATCGCATTCAACGCTCGCGTGGTCGCTTCCGACGTTCATCGTGAGGGCATGGCCGGCGTCACTGCCGCGGATATCCAAGCCGCGCACGACCTCGGCTACGAAGTGAAGCTCGTCGCGATCGCCGAGCGCGAGGGCGACGACATCTCGGTCCGAGTGCATCCGGCGATGCTTCCAAGGACACATCCCCTGGCATCGGTCAGGGACGTGTTCAACGCGATCTTCGTAGAGAGCGAGGAATCGGGCGAGCTGATGTTCTTCGGCAGGGGGGCCGGGGGAGCGCCGACGGGATCGGCGGTGGTCGGCGACATCGTCGAGATAGCGCGCAACATGGCTCTCGGCGGTCGCTCGCCCGCACCTGACTATTACCGTGAGCTCGCGCGGATCAGGAGCCAGGACGAGACACCGGTGCGTTACTACGCCGTGTTGTCGGTCGCAGATCAGCCGGGTGTTCTCTCTGCAGTCGCAGGCGCGTTCGCTGCTCACGACGTGTCGATCTCGAGCGTTCGACAGGAAGGGTCGGGCGACGAAGCGACCCTGGTCGTCATCACCCATGTTGCTACGGAGGGCCAGCATCGGGCGACGTTCGAGGAGCTATCGGGCCTCGATGTCGTTAAAGAAGTTGCATCGAAGATGCGCGTCGAGGGAACCTCCGAACGATGACATCACCTCTTGCGGTTGCCGGCAGGCGCGGGATCATCCGTCGTTACTTCGACCACCTTCCGGTGTCCGACCAGACACCAATCGTCACACTCGACGAAGGCGATACGCCGCTCATCTACTCGGATCGCATCTCAACCGAGATCGGTGCCGAGGTCTGGTTCAAGTACGAGGGCCTGAACCCAACGGGTTCGTTCAAGGACCGGGGCATGACGCTCGCGATCTCGAAGGCGCTCGAAGAAGGATCGAGTGCCGTGATCTGCGCGTCGACCGGGAACACAAGCGCTTCTGCCGCGGCCTACGCGGCTCGCGCTGGGATGCTCTGCGCCGTACTGATCCCACAAGGGAACGTGGCCCTGGGAAAGCTCGCACAGGCTTTGGTTCACGGCGCGCGCGTGCTCGAGATCGAGGGCAACTTTGATGCAGCCCTTGAGCTCACTAAAGAGATGTCGGCGACTCATCCCGTGACGCTCGTCAATTCTGTCAACCCGTACCGCGTCGAAGGCCAGAAGACCGCGTCCTTCGAGATAGTCGAAGCATTGGGCCGCGCTCCCGACTTGCACGTGATGCCCGTCGGCAATGCGGGGAACATCACGGCTTACTGGCGCGGTTACAACGAAGCTGTCGCGAACGGGTGGGCAGACGGCTTGCCGAGGATGTACGGCTTCCAAGCGCAAGGCGCCAACCCGATCGTTCTCGGTCGTGTCATCGACGACCCCAAAACGATCGCGACCGCGATCAGGATCGGCAATCCCGCATCGTGGTCGGGTGCAACGGACGCGGCCGAGACGTCGCACGGAGCCATCTCCTCGGTCACCGACAAAGAGATCCTCGAAGCGTTTCGCTCGCTCGCATCCGAGGGCATCTACGTCGAGCTGGCATCGGCCGCGAGCCTTGCGGGACTGCGCCAGATGCGCGCGAAGGGCACAGTTCCGTCGGGAGTAACGGTCGTGTGCGTCTTGACCGGCCACGGTTTGAAGGACCCTGACTGGGCGATCTCCGGCGCTCCGCGCCCTCAGCTCGTGCCGGCGGACATCGACGCGATCCTGCAGCACCTCGACCTAGCGTGAGACGATTCCCCTCGTACACCATCCACTGAAAGGGAGGGCCAGGTGCCCGCAGCCGTAAAGGTTCGAGTGCCAGCAACCGTCGCCAACCTCGGTCCAGGTTTCGACGCGCTCGGCGTTGCCGTGCAGATGCACCTCGAGGTGGATGTCGAGCCCCGCCGTGACTCGATCGAGATCCAGGTCGAGGGTGAGGGGGCCGAGCAGCTGCCCGCAGACGACACGAACCTCGTGATCAAGTCGATGAACGCGTTCTTCGACCACGTTGGGCGGAGACCCCCGGGCTTCGCGGTGCGAGTTAAGAACCCGATCCCGTTGCAATCCGGTCTTGGCTCGTCTGCGGCAGCAGTCGTCGGCGGGTTGTTCGCAGCTCGTGCCGTTACCGGAAGGACCGTGCCGCAGGTCGAGATGATCCAGCTCGCTACCCAACTCGAAGGTCATCCCGACAACGTGATGCCGGCGTTGTTAGGTGGTTTGGTCGTCTGCTACACGGTCGAAGGCACCGGTGACATCCGTTATTTCCGTATCGATCCCAGCGACCGTTTGGTTCCGATGATCGCGGTTCCGCGGGAGGGTTTCCCGACGAAGGAAGCCCGCGCTGCATTGCCGAAGCAGGTTCCTTTTACCGACGCTCAGTTCACCGCATCGCGTGCAGCCTTGTTGGTCGGCGCTCTGTCGACGGGGGCAGGCTCCGAAGTGCTCGCCGACGCGATGAGCGATCGACTCCACGAGCCGCACCGCTTGAAACTGATGCCCGAAACGGCAGCCGTGCACACAGCGATCAGCGAAGCCGGGCTCGGCGTCAGCGTTGCGGGAGCCGGACCTTCGCTACTGATCGTTGTGCCTCGACCGGAGGTTGCGATGAGGGCCGAGCAAGTGCGCCGCATCTGCCGCGAACGCAACTCGGGCTGGCGAGTCTTCGTCAGCGAATGGCAACCCGAAGGCGCCACCTCGACCCACTAACGAGCCGAGATCCGACCGCCACCGACGTTTCTTGGTAGGTACCGGTCGAAAGTAGCGTTCGTTTCGCCGAAAACGAGTCTGAGACTCACTTAAGACGAAAAGGAGGAAAAGGCCCAATTAATACGAGCGCGCAGGGGCCTCGCCTGTTGAAGCCGGGGGGATCCTCCATTACTGAGACCTCCCTCAGCAATGAGCGTTCTTCGTTGAGTTTCGACTGGTACCTACCACTGGAGGTAGGTAGAGGTCGAAACTCGCAGCCGGAGCGCGGTGTGACGGCACGGTGGTCAAATACCGACGGTTTTCGTCGGTATTTGTCGAACGCGCGGGGCTAGTGCTCGAGGACCTCGCCGTTATTGCTTGACGATCTGGATCAGCCCGTACATCCCGAAGTGGATCGAGCAGAAGTACGGATACACGCCCGGTTTCAGATCCGAAGTCACCAACAGACCCTGCCCCGGCCCCGTCACGACTCCGGACGAGAACAGCGGCTTACCGCGGTGCCTCTTGAACGACACGATGGAGTGCACGTTTGTCAGAGGTGAGTAGTCCGTGTTGACGAAGGTCACGTTCGAGCCCTGCGGCACCTGAAGCGGAACCCCTTGGAACTGGTTGCCGTCGTAGATCGCGGTGCCGGGGAAGAAGTAGCCGTTCGAAACCGCCGTGCCGCCACCGGCGAACAGAACCGACGGCGCGCTGGGAGCAGCCAGTGGGCCCGCGGACGCGGGCGCGGCGAGGGCCAGCGCTATGGCCCCCAGGCACAGCAATGCCACGAGGAGCTTCCTCATAGCTAGCGACTTCTCCCCGAGTAGCTCGCTTCCTGCGGCCGGCCGTGTAAACATTCAGCCACTCGTGGCTCCCCCACCCACCCGAGGGAATCCCCACCTGCCCGACTGCCTATCCCGATAGGAGCCCCCTTATGCGCTCCCTGGTCGTTATCGACGGCGAGCACTACCCGCCGGTGATCGAGGCTGCCATCAAAGACCTCGAGACCAGGGGCTTTGAGATCGTCGGAGCGGTCGCCGCCGGAAGGGCCGAAAAACTGCCCACCGCGGGCTTCCCTACGGTTGCCGGAACCGAGGTGAGAACCGGGCCCGACGCACCGCTGGAACTCGATCGGGCACTAGAAGAGATCGACTGCGATCTGGTCATCGACCTATCGGATGAGCCGGTGCTCGACTATCGCCGCCGCCATGCCCTCGCCGCGGTCGCGCTCTCGAAGGGCGTCACTTACCAAGGAGCCGACTTTCGCTTCGATCCTCCACCTCGGCCCCCGGTCTCCACTCGACAAACAATCGCGATCGGAGCTACGGGAAAGCGGACGGGGAAAACCGCAGTTGCAGCCAGTCTCGCTCGTCACGCGCGGAATAGTGGTCGTCACCCCGTCGTTGTAGCGATGGGACGAGGGGGACCGCCGGAACCCCAATTGATCCGAGGCGACGAGATAGAGCTGTCCCCTCGAGACCTTCTAGAGCTGGCAGACCAGGGCAAGCATGCCGCTTCCGACTACATCGAAGACGCGTTACTAGCTCGCGTCCCCACCGTTGGTTGTCACAGATGTGGCGGAGGATTGGCCGGCGCCGTGAGCTATTCGAACGTCGTCGCGGGGGTCGAGCTCGCCAACCAGATAGACGGCGATCTCACGCTTCTCGAAGGGAGCGGCTCCGCGCTGCCCCCGGTTGCAGCCGATGCCACCGTGCTTGTGGTCCCGGCCTCCGTTTCGGTCGAATATCTCGCCGGCTACATGGGCCCGTACCGGTTGTTGCTAGCCGACTGCGTACTCGTTACTATGTGTGAGAACCCTTTCGGGACACCTTCCCAGATCTCCACGATCTCCTCTGTCGTCCGTGACTGTCTGTACACGGTAAGGAGAGCCAGAGGCCTGGATGAGCCCGAGGTGGTTCGCACCGTCTTCCGGCCCGCTCCCACGCGATCAGTCGAGGGGGCCGACGTTTACGTCGCCACGACTGCCCCAGAAGCGGCCGGAGATTCCATAACGCGTCATCTGCAAGAGACGCAGAGATGCCGGGTGGTGGGTATGACGCATGCGCTATCCGATCGTTCCAGGCTCGAATCCGACCTGGCGCACATCGGAGGTGCCGACGTGCTGCTTTGCGAGATCAAGGCGGCAGGCATCGATGTGGCGACGCGGCGTGCCCTGGAAGCAGGGGTGGACGTGGTCTACATGAACAACGAACTTCATGGCGTGGACGAAGACGACGTTCGGGCCGCGTTCGATCGCGTTATCGCTCTGGCCGATGCCAGAGCTGAGAGGCAGTAATGGTGAAAGACGGACGTAGGCAACACATCTTTATCTCCGAGCGCGAGCACGGCCTTCCGTACTCCAAAGGGCTAACCGCTTCGGCTTTGATGGCTACGGGTCTTGGGCCCGCCCGCTCGTACGCGGTGGCGAACAAGGTCGAAAAGGAGCTGATCGCACTCGATCGCGATCGAGTGTCTTCCGACGATTTGCGCGATCTGACCCTGCAGGTTCTGCGTCGTGAAGCAGGCGACTCTTACGCAGAGAACTACATCAAGTGGGAGTCCGTCGCGCGGCTCGACATCCCGCTGATCATCCTGATCGGCGGCGCCACCGGCGTCGGGAAGTCAACGATCGCGACGCAACTTGCGACCCGTCTGGGCGTCACTCGGGTTGTGTCCACCGACGCGGTTCGCGAGGTATTGCGCAGTGCTTTCACCGAGCAGATGTTTCCCACTCTGTACTCGTCCTCGTTCGAAGCCGACAACGCGGTTCGTGAACCCATCCCACACTCGGGAGACAGACTGATCATCGGCTTCCGCGAGCAAGCTGCTGCCGTGTCGGTGGGCGCGCAGTCGTTGATCGACCGCGCGATAGCTGAAGGAACCGACATGATCCTCGAAGGCGCGCACCTGGTGCCCGGCTTCTTGGGAGCGATAGAGAGCGAAGATGCGGTTGTCGTTCCTCTGCTGGTGACCATCGACGACGCAGAGCTGCACCGCAGTCATTTCTACGCACGAGGCCGCGATACGCGCAACCGTCCGATGGATCGGTACCTGAACTCGTTCAAGAAGATCCGACGCATTCAGAAGTACATGGAATCGTCCGCACTGATGCGCGGCGTTCCGATCATCCAGCACTACGACCTCGACGCAACGCTCTCTGCGGTGATCGACCACGTGATCACGAAAGCGATCGACGCAACCCATCGCGGCGTCGTGATCCAACCGACTGAAGGAAACCTGTTGGAGAAAGCGGGCGAGGTTCTCGACCGCCAGAAGCACGAAGGGAGCGGGCAACGTGAAACTGTTTCTTGACACTGCGAACCTCGACGAGATCCGCGAAGCGATGCGGTGGGGGATCTTGTCCGGCATCACGACGAATCCCAGCTTGGTCGTGAAGGAGAAGACCGAATTCCTGACGCTCGAGAAAGAGATCGCCTCCATCGTGCCGGGAGATGTGTCGGTCGAGACGGCCTCGGACGACACCGACACCATCATCCGTCAGGGCCACGACATCGTGCAGATCGGAGACAACGTCGTCGTAAAGGTTGCGACAACCGCGAACGGCCTTGCGGCATGTCGTAAGCTGACGGACGAGGGCATCAAGGTGAACATGACCTTGTGTTTCTCGCCGACTCAGGCGATACTCTGCGCCGAGGCGGGGGCCTACATCGTTTCACCGTTCCTGGGTAGGCTGGACGACATCTCCATGGACGGCCTTCGTATCTTGGCCGATATCTGCGAGATCTACGAGATCCAGGGGTACCAAACCCAGGTACTGGCGGCGAGCCTCCGACACCCGATGCACGTCGTCGAAGCGGCGAAGCTGGGTTCCGACATTGCGACGATGCCGTTCTCGGTGTTGGAGGCGATGGTGAAGCACCCGTTGACAGATGCGGGGATGGAAAAGTTTTTGGGCGACTGGGAGAAAGCGAAGCCTTTCTTGGGTGAGCTACCTCCCTCGTATCAGGAGGACAAGTAAGTGGCACAAACAACCGATCGATCGGTGCTTGAGCAGAAAGCCGTTGCCGAGCTCCGTGAGATCGCAAAATCACTCGATCTGAAAGTCACCGGGCTGAAGAAGTCAGAGCTGGTCGACAAGATCGCAAAGAACGGTTCCAACGGTGCTGCGAAAGCACCGGCGAAACCCGAAACGAAATCAGAGGCGCCGAAGGCTCAGGAAACGAAAGCCGCGCCTGTGAAGCGCGAGACCGCTCCCGGTCTCGGTGCAACGAACGGCTCGCCGATCCGAGATGAAGGCGCGGTCGACGAGCGCGATACGCGCGATCAGCAGCGCCGGCGTCCGCAAGGACGCGGGGGCCAGGGCATGCGCCCGCGCGAGAAGGCCGAGCCGCGTGACGGTCGTGGTGGCAGACGCCGCCGTCGTGGGCGCGGGGGACAGGGTGGCGTTCCCCACTACATGCGCGAAGAGCGCTGGGAGGACCTCGAGGCCGAGGACGATCCGAATGCAGAAGTAAGGACTGGGATCCTCGACCTACTTCCCGAGGGCTACGGGTTTCTGCGGACCAGTGGCTACCTGCCCGGTGATAAGGACGTCTACGTCTCGGTCTCGCAGGTGCGTCGCTTCCACCTTCGCAAGGGCGATGACATCACCGGATCCGTTCGCTCGCCGAAGGAATCGGAGAAGTACCAGGCGCTTCTGAAGATCCACACGATCAACGGCGAAGAGCCTGAAAAGGCGCAGCACCGTCCGCGATTCGCCGACCTAACCCCTCTTTATCCGCAAGACCGCTTGACGCTGGAAACGTCCGAAGATGCTCACCGGATCACACCGCGGATCATCGACCTGATCGCACCGATAGGTAAGGGACAGCGCGGGATGATCGTGAGCCCTCCGAAGGCCGGCAAGACGACGGTCATGAAGGAGATCGCCAACGCGGTTCGTTTGAACAATCCCGAGACTCATCTGATGGTGCTGCTCGTCGACGAGCGACCGGAAGAGGTCACCGACATGCAGCGCTCGGTCGACGGTGAAGTCGTTTACTCGACGTTCGACCGTCCGTCCGACGATCACATCCAAGTCACCGAGCTCAGGCTCGAGCGGGCAAAACGCCTAGTCGAAACGGGCAAGGACGTCATGATCCTGCTGGACGGGATCACTCGTCTGTCGCGCGCGTACAACCTGGCGACGCCGGCTTCCGGTCGAATCCTGTCGGGTGGTGTCGACTCGACGGCGCTGTATCCGCCGAAGCGGTTCTTCGGTGCCGCTCGAAACATCGAGTTCGGAGGATCGTTGACCATCCTTGCGACGGCTCTAGTCGAGACCGGCTCCCGCATGGACGAAGTGATCTTCGAGGAGTTCAAAGGCACCGGTAACTGGGAGCTGAAGCTCGATCGCAAGATGTCCGAGAAGCGGATCTTCCCGGCGATCGACATCCAGGCATCCGGTACCCGTAAGGAGGAGCTGCTGCTCACTCCCGAGGAGCTCCAGCTTGTGTGGAGGTTGCGCAGGGTGCTTCACGCGCTCGAGGGCGGCGGTGCATTGGAGCTGCTCATCGACAAGATGAAGGCCACGCAAGGTAATGCCCAGTTCCTCCGCGAGATCGCCAAGGCGCCCGTCAAGGGGGAATAGTTGCTGCTGGGCTTGGGTTGGCCGCAGTGGCTGACTATCATCGGGCTGGTGGGCGGTCTGGTGCTCACCTTCTACGTGATGGCTAAAGCATCGGTTGCATATGAACGGGCCCGCCAGGCTCGGGAGAACAAACAAGAAACGACTGGAGAAGAGACATGAAACAAGGAATCCATCCCGATTATGTCGAGACCAGAGTCACCTGTTCGTGTGGGAACACGTTCACGACTCGCTCGATCAAGCCCGAGCTTCACGTCGAGCTCTGCAACCAGTGCCACCCGTTCTACACGGGCAAGCAGAAACTGGTCGACACCGGGGGCCGCGTCGAGCGCTTCCAACGCAAGTACGGCACCCGGCGCACTGCCGGAGCAGCCGCGGGAGCTTCCGCCGAGGCGGCTCCTGCTCCCACCACCGACCAGGCTTGATCTTTAAGGGCATGGCCGGGAAGTTGAGCTATGCCTGACGCGCCACATAGTCACCCGACCGCCGGTCGCCCCGCGATCGGAGGCCAAGCCGTCCTAGAAGGGGTCATGATGCGCGGCCCCCGCTCGTGGTCGGTCGCGTGTCGTCGCCCGGACGAATCGATCGCAGTCGAGGATCATCCGCTCCCAACGCTCGCGCAACGCAAACCGTGGCTTCAGTGGCCGCTGCTGCGAGGGTGCTACGTTCTCGGCGAGTCGCTGGCGATCGGCATGCGCGCGCTGATGATCTCTACGAATCAGGCGCTCGAAGAAGAAGAGCAGCTAACCGACAAGCAACTCGTTTGGACGATCACCGTCGCGATGGTGCTGTTCTCTGCGATTTTCATCGTGCTTCCCGTGTTCGGAACTCGGCTGATCGAGCACTTCTTCAAAGACCTGAAAACGTCACGACTTCTGTTTACGGTCGTCGAGGGCTGCTTGCGCATTGGATTGTTCGTCGCGTATCTGACAGTTATCGGTCAATTCAAAGACGTTCGCAGGTTGTTCCAGTACCACGGAGCCGAGCACAAGACGATCTACGCGTACGAGAATGCCGACGAGCTGGTTCCGGCCGAGATCGACCGTAAGTACTCAACCCTTCACGTGCGCTGCGGGACGAACTTCCTGTTCATCGTGCTGTTCCTCACGATCATCGCCCACTTCGCGCTGGACGTTGCTTTCACTCCGACGTTCTGGGCACGCATATTGATCCGACTGGCGGCCATCCCGTTCCTCGCCGGCATCTCGTACGAGGTGATCAAGTTCGCGTCGCGCAACGAAAACTCGGCGCTATTCAAGATCGCGATGCTTCCCGGTCTCGCTCTGCAGAAGATCACGACCAAGCCGCCGACGCTGGACCAGATCGAAGTCGCGATCGCAGCCATGCAAGCTGTCACCCGGGATCTCGACGATCTGCCTGCGATCAGTCCGCAAACGCCGGTGTCGTGATGGATCTTCCAGAGTCGCGTCTCAAAGACATGGAGACGCGCTTCGAAGAAGTGGAGCGCGCTCTCGCCGACCCTGCTTCAGGATCGGACCCGGACAAGCTGCGGACGCTTGGCAAAGAGCACTCCGAGTTGAAGGCGGTGGTCGACGCCTGGCGGCAGTACCGGCGCGCGGCGGACGATCTTCAGGAAGGGCGCTCGATGCTGTCCGGAACCGCGGGTGAGGAGAGGCGCTACATCGAGTCCGAGACCCAGGAACTACAAGCGACGCTCGAGCGCTTGGGGGCCGAGATCCAGCAGGCGCTCATACCGAAAGATCCCAACGACGAGCGCGACGTCATCATGGAGATAAGAGCCGGAGCCGGCGGCGACGAAGCCGGGTTGTTCGCGGGCGAGCTATTCCGCATGTACTCACGCTATGCAGAACAGCACCGATGGAAGATCGAGGTGCTTAACTCCAACGAGACCGGGGTCAACGGCTACAAAGAGGTCACTTTCGCAGTAAAGGGGAAGGGTGGTTACTCCCGCTTGAAGCACGAAGCTGGAGTCCACCGCGTGCAGCGAGTTCCCGTCACCGAATCAAGTGGTCGTATCCATACTTCGACCGCAGGCGTCCTAGTTCTCCCGGAAGCTGACGAGGTAGAGGTCGAGATCGATCCAAAGGATCTCAAGATCGACGTTTACCGGTCGAGCGGTCCCGGTGGGCAATCGGTGAACACCACCGACTCTGCAGTGAGGATCCGGCACATCCCGAGCGGTGTCGAGGTGGCGTGCCAGGACGAGAAATCCCAGCTACAGAACAAAGACAAAGCGATGCGCATCTTGCGAGCGAGGTTGCTTCAGATCAAAGAGGAGGAACGGCAGGCCGAGCAGGCTGCCGAACGAAAATCTCAAGTGCGCACGGCCGACCGCTCCGAGAAGATCCGGACCTACAACTTCCCGCAGAGTCGCATCACGGATCACCGCATCGGGTACTCGACGCAGCGACTGAACGAAGTCCTGCAAGGAGATCTCGAAGACCTGATCGACCAGCTCATTGCGAACGATCGCAAACAAGGCCTAGAGGGCGACTCCTGATCGACGTATCGGCTATCGATCACGAGATCGTCGAGCTGTTGATCGCCGCGGGGATCCCGAACGCACTTCGCGAGGCTCGATGGCTTGCCGAGTCCGCCGGAGAGGAAGGAGCGCTTCGCACCCTTGCGGCCCGCCGGGCGAGTGGGGAGCCACTTCAGTACCTGACTGGGACCGCAGGCTTCAGGTATCTGGAGCTTGCAGTCGGGCCCGGAGTGTTCATCCCGCGACCCGAGACCGAGCTGGTGGTGGAATGCGCGATGGCTCACCTTCCCGAAGGCGGGATCGTCTTTGATATCGGCACCGGATCGGGAGCGATCGCGCTGTCGATCGCGCACGAGCGACCCGACACGTCGATCTTTGCCACCGAATTAGATCCGGACGCGCTGAAGTGGGCCGAACGGAATCGCGATGCCCTGGGCAAGGACGCGACGATCTTGCGAGGGGATCTGTTCGAAGGTCTTCCGGAAGATCTGCGTGGCCGCGTGGACGTGATCGTCTCCAACCCTCCGTATGTAGCCCCCGACGAAAGGGAGGCGTTGCCGATCGACGTTCGCGACCACGAACCGGAGGTCGCGTTATTCGCCGGCGGTAACGGTCTCGACGTCATCGCACGACTCGTGCATGAAGCGCGCTCCTGGTTGCGAACTGGCGGCTGGCTCGTGTTCGAGATAGGCGAGCGTCAGGCGGACGCGGCGACTGCACTTCTGATCGAGGCTGGCTACGTGCAAGTAGCAACACACGATGACCTCGCAGGAAAAGCGCGTTACGTCGAAGCGTGCTCGGATGGCTAACAAGGCGATCGATCAAGCGATAGCGGCTCTCGACGACCGCTTGTGCGTCGTGATGCCGACCGACACGGTCTATGGGATCGCTGCTCGGCCCGAGCATCCGGAGGCTGTCGCATTGGTGTTCGCGCTCAAGGGACGGCCTGAAGACAAGCCCTTGCCGGTGCTGGGCGCGAGTTTGGCCGACCTGTCCACAGTTGTGGCTTTCGATGACCGCGCCGTGCGGGTTGCGGCCCGGTGGTGGCCGGGACCTTTGACGGTGGTGCTGCCTCGGTCGGATGGTTTCGAACACGATCTTGGAGGTGGACCTGACGCGCCGGTAGCGGTTCGCATACCTGCGCATCCGCTTGCGCGCGAATTGCTCGACCGGTCTGGTCCGCTGGCGGTGACAAGCGCCAACCGGTCGGGACAAGAACCGGCGGGAGACATCGACGTTGCGCGAGCCGCGTTCGGAGACGAGATCCCCGTCTATCTCGACGGCGGCATCGCCCACGGGCGCGCGTCGACGGTGTTCGACCTGACCGGCGACCCGCGAGTTCTAAGGGTTGGTGCCGTCGAAAAGGATCAGCTGCTCCACTCGATGTCGTAGAGATCGCCGTATTTCGTTTTCAGGTAATCGATGAACGGCGAGACGGTCAACGGCTCGCCCAGCACTCGTTCGCCGAGGTCCTTAGTTGTGTGCAAATACCCCTGCGAGTGGATGTTCTCGCGTAGCCACCCCAGCAGCCTGCTCCCGTGGAGGTTCTTCAGGTCGTCTTCCAAGCCACCGAGGTCCGCCGACGCTTTGTCGAAGAAGGCCGCCGCATAGAGCGTTCCTAACGTGTAGGTGGGGAAGTAGCCGAAGAAGCCCAGTGACCAGTGCATGTCTTGCAAGACGCCGTTTGCGTCGGAGTCGGGTCGCAGATTGAGATGCTTCTCCATGCCCGCGTCCCACGCGTTGGGTAGGTCCGCGACGGAGATCTCGCCTCGGAACAACGCTAGCTCCAGCTCGAAGCGCAAAGCCACGTGCAGGTTGTAGGTGACTTCGTCCGCGCTGACCCGGATCAGCGTGCGTTCGGGATGGCTAACTCCTTCGTAGAACTCTTCGGGAGTAAGCATCCCCAGCTCGGACGAGAACAGCTCCTTGAGCTTCAGGAGGATCGCGCCGGTGAATTGGCGGCTGCGGCCCACCTGGTTCTCCCACAAGCGCGACTGCGACTCGTGCATGCCGAGGGATGGCACGTGCCCGACGGAAAGGTCTGCGAACGCGAGAGGGATCCCTTGTTCGTACAAAGCGTGACCGGTTTCGTGGATCGTTGCGTAGATGCCGCCGAGCAGCTCGTTGGTTACGTAGCGCGTCGTCTGACGAACGTCGCCCGGAGCGACCGTCATGGTGAACGGGTGTGGAGAGGTGTCGAGACGCCCACCCTCGAGATCGAAAGCAAGTTTCTCGATCAGCCATCTAGAGAACGCTTCCTGCTTCGCTGGTTCGTATTCCTTGGAAGCGAATTCCGGCGCGTTGCCCGAGGCCTGAAGGATCTTCTCGGCGACCGGCCCAAGTTGTGTCGTTAGGTCTTTGAACAACGCCTCGACCTCGGCCGCGGTAAGGCCCGGCTCGAAGTCGTCGAGCAACGCGTCATAGCGCTCGCCTTCCCAACCGACCGCGTCGGCTTGACGTTTCTTAAGATCGAGCATCCGCTCGAGCAGCGGCGCGAGCTTCGAGAAATCCGAAGCCGGCCGTGCTTCTGTCCATGCCGCGTAGGCGAGGCCCTCGACTTCGGCAA
>JBHELU010000287.1:0-8468 GCA_046262955.1 Actinomycetota bacterium
TCATCCAAGCGGTAACGCTCCATGACCTTCGCGCGGGCGGCACTCTCTTCTTCTTGTCCCATGCTTGCCCACACATCGGTGTACAAGACCACTGCACCGACGGCAGCCTCCGCGACGACGTTTGTGACGGTTGTGTGCCCACCCGATTGCGCAGCGATCGTGGCCGCATCAGCTGACACCTTCCCGTCGGGCTCGTAGCCTTGCGGAGCGGCCACGCGCACATCCATCCCCATGCGTGCACCGGCGAGCAACAGTGAATTGGCAACATTGTTGCCGTCCCCCACGTACGCTAATGAGACTCCGCCCAAGTGCCCTTTCTTCTCGCGGATCGTCATGAGATCGGCAAGCGCCTGACATGGATGCTCTAGATCGCTCAGCGCGTTGATAACCGGGACCGACGCGGCCCCCGACAGCTGCTCTAGCCGCTCGTGGCCGAAGGTGCGGATGACGATCGCGTCAACGTAGCGCGACAGAACCCGGGCCGTGTCCTCGATGGTCTCTCCGCGGCCGAGTTGCAGCTCGTCACCACGCAGAACGATCGCGTGGCCACCCAGTGACGTCACCGCGGCTTCGAACGAGACACGAGTACGCGTCGAAGGCTTCTCGAAGATAAGAGCGACTTGCTTGCCGTCGAGATCATCCCGACCATGTGGGTTCTTTTTGTATTTGGCCGACTGGTCAAGGAGCGAAGAGATCTCGTCAGAATTCAGGTCGGCAGCCGAAAGAAAGTCCCGTTTCGCCATACCTTTAGCCTCGCAACCGTGCGCCGAATCTCTCCGAGAGCACCGACACTATGCGGTCGCGCACGGCGAGCGCCTCTTCATCCGTGATCGTCCGGTCGGGTGCGCGCAGTTCTAGAGCGAATGCAAGGCTCTTCCGCCCCGCCCCGATCTGGTCGCCCCTGTACAGATCGAACAACCTCACGTCGACAACCTCCGGCTTGCCGGCCGAACCGATGTCATCCCGGATCCGTTGTGCGCTCGCGCTTTCGTCGACGATCACAGCGATGTCGATGTAAGTACCAGGTAGTCGGGGTATCTCCTGAACTCGGATGTCCTGGGCGGCTGCCCGTAGGAGCGGGGCAAAGCCCATCTCGAAAGCGATGGTGCCGTCCGGAACGTCGAAGCGGGCGCAGACCTCCGGGTGAAGCTGACCCATCGCGCCGACCGTCCTGCCGTCGAGCTTGATAGCGGCGCCCCGCGTTGGGTGGAACGGAGCTCCCTGCGCGGGCTCGGTTGTCAATCCATCGACGCCGAGAGCAAGGCTCACTCCTTGGAGCAAAACTTTCACCGCGAAGAAGTCCCAATCGGCTTCGTCTCTCATCCATTGCTTGCGCATGCGGGGGCCGAAGAATGCTCCTCCCAGAGTCACGGGCTCGTGCGGAAGCTCGCCGGGTGCGTCGACTCGTCTCTCGTACACGCGCGAGAGCTCGAAAACGGATACCTCCGGGATGCGGAACGAGACATTGCGCGCCACCACACGCAGTAGGCCGGGGAGCAGAGTCGTTCTGAGGATCGACTCTTCCTCTGACATCGGGTTCGCGACCGTCACGGCGACGCGCCCCGGATGGTCCGCCGCAAGTCCTAGAAGGTCGAAGTCGGCAGGTGAAGTGAACGCCGGGGTCCAACACTCGGACACCCCTTGTGCGGCCAAGAACCTACGCAGCACGCGATCGATCGCTTGCGTTCGATCGAGGCCCCCGTCGACTCCCGGCGGCAGAGTCGCCGGCAACCTGTCGAAGCCGCCGAGCCGTGCAACCTCTTCGACGAGATCGACCTCGCGGTTTACGTCCGGCCTGAAGCTCGGCACCTCGACATCGAGCGACCCGTCGGCAGCAGCCACGCCGAATCCCACCGACCGTAGATAAGACGCCTGCCGGTCCGGAGGCGTGGCCATCCCCAGCAGACGGTCGCTGGTGCGCGGCGCCAGCGTGATCCTGCGGCGCGGGATCTCCCGCGGGTAGCGGTCCACGGCCGCGCCGGTGACGTTGCCTCCTGCAGCCGACGCGATCAATGAAGCCGCGCGCGCCGCCGCGTAAGGGACCATCTCGACGTCCGCACCGCGCTCGAAGCGGGTTGATGCCTCGGTCCGTAGTTGAAGCCGCTGACTGGTCTTTCCGATCGCCGAGGCATCGAAGTAAGCAGACTCGAGCACGATCGCTGTCGAGCTCTCACCAAACTCGGTATCGGCGCCACCCATGATCCCGGCGATTGCGACCGGCTCCTTCGCATCTGCGATCACGACATCCTCGGGATCGAGCTGCCTTTCGGTGCCGTCCAGAGTCGTTATCCGCTCGCCCCGGCGCGCTTTCCGGACGACGATCTTCGTCTTGTCCAGCCTTACGGCATCGAACGCATGTAGCGGATGCCCCGTCTCAAGCAACACGTAGTTCGTCACATCAACGACGTTTGACACCGGCCGCATCCCTGCGGCAAGCAATCGCGCTTGCATCTTCTGCGGAGACGTCCCCCATTGGATGCCATCGATGTAATGGCCCAGGTATCTAGGGCATCCGATCGGATCCTCGATATCGACATCGAGCGGCGTGGACTGTCCGGTCGTCGTCATATCGAGTGTCGGTATCCGAAGCTCGTTTCCGAGTATCGCTGCAACCTCACGCGCGATGCCGAACATCCCGAGGCAATCGGAACGATTCAAGGTGATCTCGAGCTCGAGGATCGTGTCGTCGAGCTCTAGCGCCGTAGCGACGTCGGTGCCCGGAGCGACGTCGCTCAAAACCAGGATGCCGGAGTGGTCTTTCGAGATGCCGAGCTCGGCCGCGGAGCAGAGCATCCCTCGCGACACCTGCCCTCTGATCTTTCGCTCGGTTATGTCCATCTCCGGCAGATGCGCGCCCACCGTGGCGTACGGCACGACGTTCCCAACGGTGAAGTTGCGGGCGCCGCACACCACCCGTTCGGTCTTACCGTCGCCCGAGTCCACCTCGACCAACGTGAGGTTGTCGGCGTCGGGGTGTTCGTCGATCTGGAGAACCTTCGCTGCGATGACGCCCTCGATCGGTCGCCCCGACTTGTGCACGGCTTCGACTTTCGTCCCGGAAAGATCGAGGCGATCGACGAGGCGGTCGACAGGGATGTCGATGTCGACGTACTCGCGCAACCAGCGCAGGCCGACTCTCATACGAGCCTCGTGAAAGAGCTCAGGAAGCGAAGATCGTTGTCGTAGAAGTAACGGATGTCGGCGATCCCGTGAGACAAAGCAGCGATGCGTTCGACGCCCATCCCAAAAGCGAACCCCGACACGCGGGCCGTGTCGTAGCCGACCCACTCGAACAGGAACGGATGGACCATCCCGCATCCGAGGATCTCGATCCAGCCCTCTCCTTTGCACAAGCGGCACTTGGGGTCGCGCCCGCGGCAAACGAAACACTGGACGTCCATCTCGGCCGAGGGTTCGGTGAACGAGAAGTGGTGGGGTCGCAAGCGGACCTCGAGGTCCTTTCCGAAGACCTGCCGCGCGAACGTCTGCAGCGATCCTTTGAGGTCGGCCATCGTGATTCCCTCGTCGACTGCAAGGCCCTCTATCTGAGCGAAGCTCGCCAAGTGAGTCGCATCCATCGCGTCGCGCCGGTAGGTGCGACCGGGCACGACCACATACACCGGTGGCTGCTGTGCCTGCATCGTGCGGATCTGTGCGGGCGAGGTGTGCGTGCGCAGCACCAAGTCGTCGCGGATGTCCCCAACATAGAAAGTGTCTGTCGGGCCACGTGACGGATGGTTGGCCGGAAAGTTCAGAGCATCGAAATTGAGCCGGCCCATCTCGACGTCGGGTCCTTCGACCACGCGGTAACCCAGACCGATGAAGATGTCGACGATCTCCCAGATCGTGCGCGTGAGCGGGTGGACGGCTCCCGGCACAACTTCTTCGCCGGGGAGGGTTACGTCGATCCGTTCACGTTCGAAGCGCTCCTGAAGCTCCCTCGCGGCGAAGCGCGCTCGGTTGTCTTCCAGGGCTCCTTCGAGAGTGGTCTGGACATCGTTCGCGATCTTGCCCACTTCGCGCCGCTCGTCTTCTGTAAGCTTTCCCAGACCGGAACGCGCACGCGACAACGGAGATTTCCGGCCGAGAGCGCGCACGCGAGCGTCTTCGAGGCCCGCCAGGTCGGTTGCTTCCTCGATCGCCGACAAGCCTGCGTCGAGAGCTTCTTTCAGTTGGGTGCGGATGTCTGCAGCTTCAGTCACGCGGGTCCTTTAGCCGGCAACACGATCGTGAACTTCGATCCCTCGCCCTGCGTGCTCTCGACCGAGATGCGGCCACCGTGTGCATCAACCAGTTGCTTCGTCAGGTACAAGCCCAACCCGGTCCCCGAAGGCATCGATCCTTGTCCACCGGGCCCCGAGAAGACTCCGGCGACACGACCCGGTTCGATACCTACCCCGGCGTCGCTTACCGAGATGGTGACCTCGTCACCGTCTTCTCCGGCCGCGACGGCGATCGGGCCGTTCTCCGAGTACTTGATGGCGTTCTCGATCACGTTGAAAAGGATGTGGCCCAAGCGATCCGGGTCTGCCCACACCTCGAGGGTCTCGTCCACGTGGATCGAGACCCGATCCGAGCCGTCTAGTCGGCCGAGCTGTTCCCAAGCCTTGGCCGCGGCGGGGCCGACCCTGACCATGGTGGGGTGCAGCTCGAGTCGGCCCGACTCGAGCCGGGCTAGGTCGACGACCTCGGTGACGATGCGGCTCATGCGCTCGGAATCCGCGTAGATCGTCCCGATCAACTCGAGCCGTTGCTCGTCTGTGAATCGGTCCCAGCTCTTCAGAAGGGTCGACGAGAATCCCTTGACCGAAGTCAGGGGCGAGCGCAACTCGTGAGCGATCAGCGAGATGAGCTCTGCGAAACGACTTTCAGTACGACCCTCAGTCATGGCCGGGCGAGGATAAACCGGCGTTCGCGCGCATCCGTTGGCGGACCGCCTCGAAGAGAAGCAGGGACCCCGCCACGGCGACGTTCAGCGATTCGATACCGCCGGGGAGCGGCAATCGCGCATACGTGTCCAACGGATCGTGGCCCAAGCCGTGCGCTTCGTTGCCCAGGACGAACGAGACATCACGGGTGAGATCCATGTCGAAGCAGGACGTCTCGGCTCGGGCGTCAGCTCCGACAAGGAGCGAGCCTCTTTCGTGAAGCGCCGCCGCTGCTTCGCCGATCGAGATCCCGGTCACGACTCTGGTTCGGAAAACACTCCCGGCGGAGGCACGAACCGTCTTGGGGTTGAACACATCGACCGAGGTTTTCGTGAACACGACGCAGTCGCATCCCGCGCCGGCCGCCGATCGAAGAACGGTTCCCGCGTTCCCAGGATCCCTTACGCCGTCGAGGACCGTTCCCAGCGAGACTCTCGGAGGCAGTGAAGCGACGTCGGTGGGGGGCATCTGAACCACGGCGACGCAACCCTGAGGCGTCGTGGTCTGAGAGATCGAGCCGATGACGGCGTTGCCTACCTCGAGGACGTCCGCGTCTCTTGCTTCAGCCGCGCGCCGCACGTCGTCGAGCCCCGGATCGTCCGCGACGAAGACGCGGTCGACCACCGCGTCGGATGACAAGGCCTCCATCACCACCCTGCGTCCTTCGGCGAGGAACTTGCCTTCGGAGTGGCGCGTCCTCGCGCGAGCAAGAGCGCGTGCGCTCTTTACGCGTGGGTTGTCGAGGCTGGAAATGCGCGTGGTTCTAAGAGACTTTCTCGAGGCTCTTCTTGGCCGCTTCGGCCAAAGCCGCGAATGCACCCGGGTCGTTGACTGCCAGCTCGGCCAGCATCTTGCGGTCGACCTCGATCTCTGCAGCTTTAAGTCCGGAGATCAACCGGCTGTAAGACAGACCATTCTGCCGGGCGGCGGCGTTGATGCGCACGATCCACAGTCGACGGAACTCACCCTTACGGGCCCGGCGGTCGCGGTACGAGTACACACCCGAATGCAGTAGCTGTTCGCGCGCGGCCCGGTAGTGCTTTCCGCGCGACGAGTAATAGCCCTTAGCTTGTTTGAGTACCTCGCGTCGCTTCTTGCGGCCCGCGACACTTCGCTTTACGCGTGGCATCGATCCTCCTCCCGGCCGGCCCTAAGAACCGAGCATCCGGCGCACGCGATTGCGATCACTCTTCGCAACCAGCGCGTCGGATGAGTTCAGGCGTCGCTTACGTTTTGCGGTCTTCTTCTCGAGGATGTGATTGGCGAAGGCGCGGCGACGCCGGATCTTGCCGGTGGGAGTCACCTTGAACCTCTTTGCGGCTCCCCGATGGGTCTTCATCTTCGGCACTTCATCAGCCTCCTTCGGCCCGGGTGACTTTCGGGGGCTTCTTTGCCCCCGCCACCTCCTGCTCGTCTCGATCTGGCGGTGGTTCGGCCGCCGGTCGATCCGGTTCCGGTCGCTCTTTCGAGCGGCTGGGTGGAGCGGGTTTCTTCGCTATCGCTTCCTTGTACGGACTGAGCACCATCGTCATGTTGCGACCGTCCAGTTTCGGGAAGGTCTCGACCTTTGCGATCTCGGACACATCCTCCGCCAGTCGATCGAGCAGCCGACGACCGAGCTCGGTGTGAGTCATCTCTCGACCTCGGAACATGATCGTCGTCTTGACCTTGGCCCCCTCTCGCAGGAACCGGACCACGTGGCCCTTCTTGGTCTCGTAGTCGTGACGATCGATCTTGGGGCGCATCTTGATCTCTTTGACGACGATCAGGGACTGCTTCTTGCGAGCCGCCTTCTGCCGCATGTCCTGCTCGTACTTGTACTTGCTGTAATCCATGATGCGGCACACGGGCGGATCGGCTTGCCCGGCGACCTCGACAAGATCGAGGTCCAGATCTTGAGCCATCGCTAGTGCCTTGGGCAGATCGACGATCCCTACCTGCTCGCCGTCCGCTCCAACAACCCGCACCTGAGGTGATCTGATGCGGTCGTTGATCCTCAGCTCCGCTGCGATGACGCTCTCCTTTTGACGATCGACCTCCTCGTGTCGGCGACCCAACTTCGCCCAGACGAAAAAAACCGGTGACGCCAAGCAAGCGTCACCGGCAGCGAGCCGCTCCGCGCGGATCGCGTGCCCGGTCGGCTCGACCCACGATGCCTGGGGCATGTAGGTGAGACGCCTTGTGTTGCGGGCGCCTTCTTGGCGACTCTGAGCGGCTGCCAGTATAAACAGGCCCATGATCGATCACGAGAGTTCAGAAATGACACCGGAAGAGCAGGATCAGGGCGAGCGACCGCGTCCTCGAGTCGTCGACAAGAGAGCCAGGGCAGGTGGGGCTGCATCAGCGGCAGCCGAGCCCACGACCCAGGCGACATCGCCGGATCCGAGTTCTGTTCCAGAGACCACTGCTGCCGAGTCGGCAGAACCCGCAGAAGCGCCTGCCCCCGCAGCAGAGTCCGGCACCGTATGGACGCCCGAGCAGGAAGAGCAGGCGAGGCGCATCGCAGAAGAGATAGTCCAAACGCCCAGCACCGACTGGGTGATCAACACCGCGGTGACCCTTGCAAACGTCGCCGCCACGAAACTCGAGCTCGGAGACCCCAACGACGCATCGCTTGCGATCGACGCGCTCGCCGCGCTGATCAACGGGCTGGACACCAAGTTGGGAGAGGCGCTCGCCCCCCTTCGAAGCACGCTCGCGCAACTCCAGATGGGGTTCGCACGGATAGTGGCCGCGCCGCAGAAGCCGGACGCGGAGCGGCCCCCGGTTTAGCCGGGGGCCGCAGTTTCTAGCTAAGTAATAAGTGCCCGCTACGCGATCCTGACGTTTGCCGCCTGCTTGCCCTTGGGTCCTTCTGTTACGTCGAACTCGACGGCCTGACCCTCTTCCAGAGACTTGTAGCCCTCGCTCTGGATCGCCGAGAAGTGCACGAACACGTCCTCACCGTCGGACTGCGAGATGAAGCCGTAACCCTTCTCGTTGCTGAACCACTTGACCGTACCTTCAGCCACTACTCCACTTCCTTTCCCAAGCGAAGGCTGGCAGCCATGTTCTCTGCTCCGGACACCCCCGCCTCGTAACGCCCGGAAAAGTATCACAGGCACCCCGCGGCAAGCCGATTATCAGGGCACGATCTTCGACACGGGTATCTCGACGATGTCTTCGGCTCCGAGGGACTTCAGGCGCGGGATCAAGACGTTGATCGAGCTCTTCGAAACGATCGCTTCGATCGCGTAATAGCCGTCCTCGGCGAGCTCCGAAATGGTTGGAGCGCGCATGGCCGGCAGGACCTTCACCACATCGTCCAGCGATTCCTGCCTCACGTTGAGCTTCACGAGAACGCGGCCCCGGGCAGTGATCGCGCCGCTCAAGAGGATCGTTAACTCTTGGATCGCCGCACGCTTCGCTTCGTCTGCATAGCAGTCGTTGTTGGCGATCAGATGCGTGCGCGACTCCATGACGACGTCGACGATCTCCATCCCGTTCTTCCGTAGCGTCGACCCCGTCTCGGTCAGGTCGACGATCGCATCGACGATCTCG
>JBHELU010000288.1:0-17261 GCA_046262955.1 Actinomycetota bacterium
TTGTAGCAACGCACGAACCGACGAGGGGACCAACCATTCGCTCTCTTCGATGGGACCTAACAGGTACTCGGCGACGAAGAGAGGCAAACCTTCGGTCTCACGCAAGAGGCGGTCGGTTAGCGCTTCTTGATCGGGCGCTTCGGGATGGGTGGCACCGACCAGCTCGGCGATCGCGTCGCGGCCGAGACGTTCCGGTTTGATCACCACTCCATCGCGTCCGGCTACGGCGTCCCCCAGTCCTCTGCTCATCGGCATGTCCTGCAAGCGCCATGCCACGAGCGCGCAGACGCCACTGGGAAGCCGGCGCAGAATATATGAAACGACGGCGGTCGATGCTGCGTCCAGCCACTGGGCATCGTCCACGACCAGCAAACCGACACCATCTCCTTCAAAGGCTTTTTCCATAGTCGCGCGTATCGCTTCGTAGAAACGGCTCGCTCCCGCGGGATGGTCATGCTCATGGATCCCATCGCCAACATCGGGGAGGAGTCGCGCGACCTCGCGCACCGTCGCGGGTGGCAATCGATCTAATAGGGCTGGAGTCACCAGGGATCTGAGCAGTTGCGTGATCGCCCCATACGCGACCCCAACTTCGGATCGATACCCGCGGGCCCGCGCGATGGTTTGTGGACGAGCCCTCAGGGTCAGTTCCTCCAACAATCGCGTCTTCCCGACACCCGGTTCGCCCTCGATCGCAACGACGACGGCCGTACTCTTCGCCGACTCGAACGCGTCGAGGAGGCTGCGGATCTCTCGATCGCGTCCCACTAGGGGTATGGAGCTTCGGCTCCGTTCTAGAGAAGGCACAGACGATATGTCGGGTGCCTGTTCGAAACCACCCCCGATGATCGCGTCGTAAAGATCGGTCGTGACCTGCGCGGGCTCGACGCCGAGCTCGCGTTCCAGCATGGCGACGCACTCGCGGTATTGCTCGATAGCGGCCGAACGATCCCCGGCCCGCGAATGAAGTTGCATCAACGTCCTGTGCATGGCCTCGTTCAGCGGGTCGAGGCGCAGCCGTTGGTTCGCCGATCGGATTGCGAGAGCGATGTCACCGGTACCCGAGGCAATCTTGGTCAGTGAGTCGAGGCCTTCGGATACCTCGCGTTGTAACGCGCGGGCCTCGCCCTCCTGCCACTCCTCGAACGTGTCGGAATCGCGCAAGTAGAAGCCTTCGAGGAAACCCCCGCGGTGCAGCGCAAGCGCTGTCCGAAGCTGCTCGATCTGAGTTCGAGGGTCCGTGGCGTGTGAGGCGGCGTCGACGAGAGACCGGAAGCGAGCCACATCGAGCTCGACCGCAGCAGGATCGAGCGTCACCGTGCTCCTGTCCGCTCGCAACGCCCCGTCCCCGAGGCCCGCTTTGAGTGCCGAAAGAGTGCGCCGCAGGACCGCGCGTGCGCGTTCCTGGGAGAGGTCCGGCCACAGCAGTCCAGCGAGGTGGTCCCTCGAGTGGAGACCGGGTCGGGTTGCGAGATAGGCGAGGAGGGCGATCGCCTTTCGGGTGTCGACCTCGAGAGGTTGCCCGTCGATTTCGACCTGGGGGGGCCCCAGGAGGCGGATCGTGATGGTCATCGATGACACTGTGACTGAGGAGCCCGTCTATCGCAACGGGTTTGGGCGAGAGGGCCAGACCGTAACGATGTGCCGGTCACGCGTGTGAAAAACGCGCGACGGCATTGTGGAAACTTTCTAGTCCCGTAACGATTCCGTGACGGCCCGACGGCATCTTGGATGGACATGAGCGCCACTAGTTCCAAAAGCGGTGAGGTCGGGGGCCGAGAGGGGACCCAAATGAGCGCGCGATTCTCCGACCGAACACTGGTGAAGTTGGCTTGGTACGCGTTTGGTTTTGTCGCGCTGCTGTTCGTCGGCGGTGTCTTCTTTTCGTTCGTAAACGCATCGTCGATGACCACCACCAGCTGGGGTTCTCCGGGTGTTATTCCCGGGCTGCTGTTTCTGCTCGTTACGTTCGCGTTCCCGTTAGTGGGAGTCCTCGTCGCCTCGAGACAGCCAAAGAATGCAGTGGGATGGGTGTTGCTCGCGGTCGGATTCGCCTGGGGCTTCAGTTCGTTGATGGATAACTATGTCGGTTACGCCGTCTTGACGAATCCCGGCGCCCTCCCCCGCCCCGACGTCGTCGAAGCTGTAGCGGCTGGCGCGTTCGTCCCCGCCATCGGGTTCACGGGAATGCTCGTCCTGTTGTTCCCCGACGGTCATCTGCCCTCGCCGCGCTGGCGTGCCATCGCCTGGGTTGTGGGTAGCGCGATGGTGATCGCGTGGATCGGGGCAACGCTCGCGCCGGGGACGTTCGAGGACACCGGTTATCCGCACATGACGAATCCCTTGGGGATCGAATCGTTGCAATGGCTCTCGATCTTCGTCTTCGTCGTCCCAGTTGGGTTTCTCGTGTCAGCCGTGGGACTCATCAAGAAGTTCCGACGCTCGCGCGGTCAGGAGCGTGCCCAGATGAAATGGTTCGCGGCGGGCGCGACTGCAACGGCGGTCATCGCTCTCATTGTTGTGTTGGGCACCTACGGGCGTCCTATAACCGGATGGGTCCAGTGGGCCCAAGACCTCGATCTGTTCTCGTTCGTGCTCATCCCGGTGGCGACCGGGGTGGCGATTCTCAAGTACCGCCTCTACGAGATCGATCGCATCATCAACCGTGCGCTCGTCTACACGATCCTGACAGCTGTACTCGGAGCCATCTACCTACTCGTCGTGGTGGGGCTCGACGCAGCTCTATCTCCCGTGACGAAATCGTCCGATCTGGCTGTTGCAGCATCCACGCTGGCGGTAGCCGGCCTTTTCGGTCCCCTACGGCGGCGCCTTCAGTTCTTCATCGACCGCCGCTTCTATCGTCAGCGGTTCGACGCGGCTAAGACGGTCGAACGATTCAGCTCGCATCTGAAAGACGAGATCGACCTCGACGAGCTTTCTTCGAGCCTCGCCGGCGTGATCAACGAAGCGATGCAACCCGCGCGGGTTTCCGTGTGGCTACGCGACCAGACGAAAGTTGGTGCGGAGGCTCTCGCCGACATCGCTCCCAACGACCCCGTGGTGGCGTACTTCCAGTCGGCGTCTGGGGCGGTCGATGTCGACTCGCTCGATCTCGATTCACCTGCTGTGGCCTCCTTTAAAGAAGCGGGGGTCAAGCTCGTCGTTCCCCTGGTCAGTCAGGGAGAGCTCATCGGGCTTCTCAACCTCGGTCCCCGCCTGAGTGAGCGCGAGTACTCGGGTGACGACCGGAGGCTGCTCGACAGTCTTGGAGCGCAGGCCGCGCCTGCCGTTCGGGTCGGCCAGCTCGTACAGGAGCAGCAGGCGCAGGTAAGGACCCGGGAGCGTCTCGAGCAGGAGATGCGCGTTGCTCAACTGATCCAACAGCAATTCCTGCCGAAGGAATTGCCCGAACTGAGTGGCTGGCACGTCTCGGCGTTCTACCGGCCGGCACGCGCAGTCGGGGGTGATTTCTACGACTTCATCGACCTCCCAGACGGACGAGTCGCGATCGTTGCGGGAGACGTTACGGACAAAGGAGTTCCGGCTGCCCTCGTTATGGCCACGACTCGCAGCATCCTCCGCAGCGAGGCGGTACGCCTCGTTTCTCCGAGTCAGGTCCTCGAGAAGGCAAACGATCTTTTGTTCCCCGACATCCCGGCGCACATGTTCGTCACCTGCTTGTACGCCGTGCTCGAACCCGAAACCGGCAAGCTCACGTTCGCCAACGCCGGGCACAACCTTCCATACGTCCGCGGCTCGAAGGGCGTGAAGGAACTGAAAGCGCGGGGGATGCCACTCGGCTTGATGCCGGGGATGAGTTACGAAGAGGTCGAAGCGGTTCTCGATCCCTCCGAGGTGATGCTGCTTCACAGCGACGGTCTTGCAGAAGCACACGACTCGTCGGGCAACATGTTCGGCTTCGGCCGCATGCACGAGCTGATGGCGCAGCGCGAGTCTGCCGACGACATCATCGATCTACTCCTGGCCGAGCTCGACCGCTTCTCGGGTCCCAGTCACGAACAGGAAGACGACATCACGCTCGTCGCTCTGCAACGGTCGAGCCATGGAGGGATGGCTGAAGAGCGCTCTCCAGCGACGGCTGCCGCAACGAACGGAAGCGGCAAGCCACGCGTTCTCGAAGAGTTCAGTTTGCCGAGCGCTTCCGGTAACGAACGTGCCGTGATGGATCGTGTTGTCGCAGCGATCGGCAGTGTTCAGCTTCCCGCCGCTCGGCTCGAACAGTTGAAGACGGCAGTTTCCGAAGCTGCAATGAACGCGATCGAGCATGGCAATGAGAGCCGCGCAGAGCTTCCGGTAGAGGTGACGGTTGCGATATCCAATAAGGCTCTCCACGTATCGATCACGGATCACGGCGGGGGTCGCGACATCCCGGCGGTCGAGACACCAGATCTCGAAGCCAAGCTCGCGGGCTTGCAGAAGCCGCGCGGCTGGGGCTTGTTCCTGATCGAGAACATGGTCGACGCAATGAACGTCACGAGCGACGAGACCCATCACACGATCGAACTGATCCTTGATCTGGAAGGAGCCTGAGATGGCTATCGAAATCGCCGGCGCCGTGATGCGCGTCAAAGGGGCGTCCGCGATCATCGATCTAAGTGGCGACATCAATGCCGCGGCGGAAGCCTCGCTTAGTGCGGCATACGAGCAAGCTTCCGGCTCCGGCTCCGGCACGGTGGTTCTCAACTTCGCCGGGGTCAACTACATGAACTCGACGGGGATCGCACTCGTCGTCGGGCTGCTGGCCAAAGCGCGCCAGGAGCAACGCACGGTGAAGGCTTGCGGCCTGTCCGATCACTACCGGCACATATTCGAGATCACCCGCCTCGCCGATTTCATGCCCATGTTCGATCGAGAAGACGACGCGCTCGTCTGAGAGGAGCCAACAGTGCCGGAATTAGCTGTGACGATGACGACTCGACAGGTGGGGCCGGGCGCGAGCGTGATCGACATCAAGGGCGATGTCACCTCGGCTTGCGACAGCGTGCTCATGGATGCGTACTCGGAAGCGGGCGAGGCCAGCAAGACCCTGCTTCTCAACTTCTCTGGCCTCGAGTACATGAACAGCGGCGGGATCGGAATGCTGGTCACGCTTCTGGTGCGGGCGAATCGGAACAAACAGCGGCTGATGGCGTGCGGTCTGAACGAGCACTACCGCCAGATCTTCGAGCTCACGCGGCTCGACGATGCGATCGCGATCTACGACACCGAAGTCGACGCGTTGAGCGCCGCTGGTGTCGCGTAGGAGGAAACGATGACGGAACCGACAACCGATACGACGACTGAAGTGCCGTCTGTTCAAGAGATCCGAACTTCACGTGACGCCGAGAACTGGGCGAAGGCGGTCTCGACATTGTCGGTCGGCGATCTCCCACCTGAGGCGATCAACCGAAATGTGCAGGGCCGCAAAGTCATGAGCCCTCTCCAAGGCTTCGGGAAGATGTGGCAGAAGACCTACAAAGTGTCGATCCCCGCGTCGGTTGCAACACCGCAGGAAGTCATCGCGACGTGGAAGGCGAACTTCCCGAAGTTCTGGCCACCGAAGAACTTTTTCTACGGACCGTTGACCGGAATTGCACCGGGTGAGGTCGCTGTTCTCAACCTGTCGATGCCGGGACGCCTGAAGCTCTCGACTGGTGTCCTCGTTTTGTACGCGGACGAGGAATCGTTCACGCTTATGTCACCGCAGGGCCACATGTTCGCCGGCTGGATCACCTTCTCCAGCTTCGAGCTCGACGATCAATCGGTCATCCAGGTGCAGGTACTGGTGCGTGCAGACGATCCGATCTACGAGCTCGGCCTTGCATTGGGAGGTCACCGTAAGGAAGATCGCTTCTGGTTCGAGACGCTAACGAACGTCGGGGCGCACTTCGAGGTGGAAGGCGTGCAGGTGGACACACTGGCCGTGTGTGTAGACAAGAAGCGCCAGTGGCGAAATGCGAAGAACGTGTGGCACAACTCGGCGATCCGGTCGGGGCTCTACGCGCTGGGTGCGCCCTTCCGTGCGGTCGCTCGGCCCTTCAAGAAGAAGGAGGTTGGTGGCCCCAACGGGATTTGAACCCGTGCTACCGCCTTGAAAGGGCGGCGTCCTGACCAGGCTAGACGATGGGGCCTCGAGCGCAAAGAGCGTATCAACCGGGTTTGCGCAGCCGGGCCGGAGGGATACTGCTCGCGATGTCGATGCCAGGCCTGCCCGCATCCGAGCGTCTTCAGCGCGCGGGGACTATCGCGTGGTCGCTGATCGGAGTGTTGGTCGTTGCGGCGATGATCGTCTGGGCCCTGATCAAGATCCGGATCATCTTTCCGCCGATCGTGCTGGCGATGCTGATCATCTACCTGCTCAATCCGATAGTCACGCGGCTGGAACGACGTGGGGTCAATCGGACCCTGGGGGCCGTGTTCACGTACGTCGTCATCTTTGGAACACTGTCGGCGATCGCGATCGGATTGACCCCGGTCGTGCAGAGAGAGGCATCACATTTCTCCGACCAGTGGCCGTCGTTCCGCAACAACATCGTTAGCGAAGCCCGCGGCTTCAGTGACTGGGCAGATCGACATCTCGACGTTCATCTGAGGACCGACAAGTTCTCGTGCATCCTCGGGGCAGACAGCTCCGTCGATCCGACCATCACTTCGCAAACGGAATGCGACCAGACGATTCGAGATTTTCGAGCAGCCGTGAGCCGGCGTTCTGGGCGGCTGATCGATATCGGTTCGTCGTTGTTGCAGGCGGTGCTGCTCTTCGTGGTGGCTCCACTGATCGCGCTGTACATGCTGATCGATCTTCCACGATTGAAACGCGAGACCGTCAGGTTGATCCCGCGCGCTCACCGCGAAGAAGTGGTTGATCTCGCATCCAAAGCCGCACGTATCGGTGGGAATTTCGTGCGAGGGCAACTTTTCCTTGGACTCTTGGTAGGCGTCCTCTCTGCGTTGGGCTTCGCGATCGTCGGACTGCCGTTCTGGCTTGTCATCGGCGCGCTGGCGGGGATCCTCACTTTGGTCCCGGTGATCGGCGGGCTGATCGCAACCGTTATCGCGGCTCTGGTTGCCCTGGTCGCGGGGAGCTTGGGCCTCGCCATCAAGGCGGTCGTTGTCGAATTCGTGGTTCAACAGATCAACAACCACTTCTTCAACCCGTGGGTGATGCGAGCTGCTGTGCAGCTTCATCCTGCAACCGTGATGCTCGCGATCCTTGCCGGCGGTGCGATCGCCGGGTTCTGGGGTGTCCTGCTGGTGGTGCCGGTCGTGGCCGTTTCCAAGTTGTTGCTCAGTCACGTGTGGCAGACGCGGGTTCTGGGGGCCGAAGTTTCTCCTTTCACCGCGCCTCCAGCTTCCCAGAAAACGTGACTTCCGAGATCTCGCTCTGCTAGCATCGATGTCGCATGTAGCCCGCCGCGCGCCGTCCTGAACTCCCACGTTGCTTAGCGCGCGCCCTCGAGGCGCATGAACTCCCGGAGGTTTTCCGATTCTTCAAGTCAAAGACGTGATCGTCGATGTCGCAGGTCGCACCGTTGTAGACGGAGCGACTTTCACGATCGCGGCTGGAGACAAGGTGGGGCTTGTCGGACGAAACGGCGCGGGAAAGACCAGCTTGCTCAAGGTGCTTTCCGGGCAGGAGCCCGCCGCCGACGGTCGGATCGTCCGGAAGGGAGCCACCGGGTATCTGACTCAAGACCCGCGGTCGGCCCACCAGCCTGGGGGCACCGCGCTCGATCACGTGCTGTCCGGTCGGGGATTACTTCAACAGGGGCAGAAGCTCGAGAAGCTGCGTGTCGCTCTGGAAGAGAACCCATCTCGATCCAACATCTCCAAGTTTGCTCGAGCCGAAGAGCGATACAGGACGGAAGGCGGCTACGCAGCCGAAGGTGACGCTCGTCGGATCGCAGCGGGGCTGGGATTGCCGCAGGACCGGCTCGATCTGCCGCTCGTTGCGCTTTCGGGTGGCGAGCGTCGCCGGGTCGAACTCGCCCGCATCTTGTTCGCCGGCAGCGATCTGTTGTTGCTAGACGAGCCGACCAACCACCTCGACACGGACGCAAAGATCTGGTTGATGAAGTTCTTAGCGACTTATCGGGGAGGCTTGCTCGTCGTCAGCCACGACATAGTGCTCTTGGACAGGACGATCACCCGGGTTCTGCATCTCGATGGTGCCAGCATCGTCGAATACAAAGGCACTTATTCGCAGTATCGGGCAGCTCGAAAGGCCGACGAGGAGCGCCGGCGACGAACTGCCGAGCGGCAAAGCTCTGAGATCACCCGTCTGAAGACCCTTGCAGACGCGATGCGCGGCCAGACACAGCGTCGCGCGCGTACCGCTAGGTCCATCGACACAAGAGCGGCGCGACTTCGACGCGAGGCCACAGCTCCGATAAAGGGCGAGAAGAAGATTGCGGTGTCCTTTCCAGAACCGCCGCGCGCGGGCCGAACTGTTTTGCGAGTGGACGCTCTAACCAAGAGCTATGGCGGGCCTCCGATTTTTGAGGACGTGTCCTTCGACGTCGAGCGGGGCGAACGTCTTCTCGTAATGGGGCTCAACGGAGCAGGGAAAACCAGTCTCTTGAAGATCCTCGCAGGCGAGAGCTCTTCAGATTCGGGCGATGTTGCGTTGGGCTATGGGGTCTCGCTCGGGTACTACGCGCAGGAGCACGAAGGCATCCACTCGGGGACGATGGTCATCGACCACATGAAGACCAGATCTGGAGAGACCGAGCAGCGGTTGCGCGCGCTGTTGGGCATGTTCGGTCTGACCGGCGAGATCTCGTTCCAAGACGCGGGAACCCTGTCGGGTGGAGAGAAGACGAAGCTTGCGCTCGCTCAGCTGGTGGCCGGCCGCCACAATCTGTTGTTGCTCGACGAACCAACAAACAACCTCGATCCTTCTGCGCTCGAGGCGGTTGCCACGTCGTTAGCCGCGTGGCCGGGTTCGATGGTGATCGTCAGCCACGATCGGGAGTTCGTCGCGAAACTGGGTTGCGATCGCGTCCTAATGATGCCCGAAGGCGAGATCGACTACTGGTCCGACGACCTGTTGGAGCTGGTGTCCCTAGCTTGACCGTTTTGCTAGTAGAGCTACTGGGTAGCAGGAACGTGAGCGAAGGGGTGATTCGTGAGCGATACGACGCAGGATAAACAGCAGGACGAGGGCCAGAGCGAGGGTCAACGAGACGATCAGAAGGACGAGATCCGTCCCGTAGAAGACGAGACCACCTCTGACGACAAGACGTGCCCCGAGTGCGGCGTCCCTATCTACAACCTTCGAAAGAATTGCCCGAACTGTGGCCACGAGTATTCCGATGAGGACTACGACGAAAAAGACGTCGGAAGCGAATTCACCGCCGGCTCAGAGGTTCCCGACGAGGAAGTCGGCGAGAAGGTCAAAGAGGACGTTAGCGGCGAAGAGAAGACCGCACACTCAGACGACGAGTCCGAGGACGATTAGCTAGCAGGAGCCCTAAGCGAACGAGCCCCCTGGATCTTTCGCCATTCCTTCTTCGTTGTGATCGGGAAGTCATAAAGGCTCGCTCCGATCGCGTGCATGTTTCGCGCAGCCGTCATCATTCCGCGCGTCTCCCGAGGTGAAACGTCGCCGGCGATCCCCCCAATGACGTGGATCTGGGCCGAGTCGTTATGCGACGCGGCTTTGATGAACCGGACGTTCGCGACGATGTAGTTGTGGACCTTATGAAGCCCATGCACCCCGCGGACCGTGAAGTAGCTCATCGGAAGGTAGACATCGAACAAGCGATCTACGGTCAAGTAGGGGAACGGCTTCCAGAACGTCTGATGAGCCGGATCGGGGACGATCGCGCCCAGCACGACCGAGCCGACCGTGCTGCGGACTTTCGACGCTAGCTTGGCGAACCGCTTGTTGCGCCGGTTGATGTCTCTAACGAGAGTCGCTTCGATGTCCATCGCGTAGGAATCGAACGTCTGACCGCTGGGAGTCGTGAACGTGATCGCTTTCATGATGCGCGTGTAATCGCTCTGGATGTTCTTGAACCCAGGGACGGACCAAGCTACAACGCGGATCCTGCTGGCGTGGGCAAGCGTGATCAAACGTGCCGCGGAGTGACGTCGATAGATCGCGTGGTGTGAGCGATAGCTAGACGTTTCGAGATAAAGCGTTTGCACTCCGTGGCTGCTCATCCGGCTGATCGTGCGCGATGGATGAGCCCACGGCCCCCGGTTGTACATGTCGACCCATGTCGCGAGTCCTTGATAAGGGGCTTCTAAAGCGGACATGCGAGGCGACGATGCTGCAATCGCGCGGTTCTGAGGAGCCGCCGGTCGCAAACCTATCAAGGGCACCCCGATGACCGTCGCTGCAGCAACTAAAAGCCCCATGAGACGAAGGTGGCGACGGGTGATCGTCGTCGAAATCATCGTGCGGCTCGCCGCAGTCCGTCGTACGCCGGGTGCTTGTCTGCCTCGATGAGGTCGTAATGCTGTCCCCCAACCATTGTTCTCTTGTATCACCGCGGGAGAGCACGTCTCTACTTGACCGACCGAAATGTCCGAAAGCTGGATGCCCAGCGCGCCTGAGGTGCATGATGTTCTCCATGCCGGACGATCAGAAGAAGATCAAGCGCGGCACGACCACATCGAGCTTCGGGGTCAGCCGGCGAGAGAGCCACGACGCGTCGGATTTCTATGCTCGCTTTGCAGTTCCCGAGGTGTCCACAGCCGACGCGATCGGGATGAATCCGTCTTCGGTGCTCGACAAGATCTACATCGGCGATGCGCGATCGATGTCGGAGATTGCCAACGACTCCGTAGCCCTCGTCGTTACATCGCCTCCGTACTTCGCGGGCAAGGAGTACGAGCAGTCTCTTGGGGAAGGCCATATCCCGGCCACTTACCTCGAGTATCTCGACATGCTCGAAGAGGTCTTTGCAGGATGCGTCCGGATACTCGAGCCCGGAGGCAGGATCGCAGTCAACGTCGCAAACTTAGGACGCAAGCCTTATCGCTCGCTGGCGTCCGACGTCACCTCCATCCTTCAAGATCGGTTGTCTCTTCTGATGCGTGGCGAGATCATCTGGCAGAAAGCCCACGGAGCGGGGGGCTCGTGCGCGTGGGGCTCGTTCCAATCACCGGCGAACCCCGTGATCCGCGATCTGACCGAGCGCATCGTCGTCGCAAGTAAGGGACGTTTCGACCGAGCGCTGACGCGCACACAACGTGCTCGCAAGCGACTTCCCTCGCAAGCCACGATCTTCAAAGACGACTTCATGGAGGCAACAACAGATCTGTGGGACATCCCTCCGGAAAGCGCGACTCGTGTGGGACATCCTGCGCCGTTCCCCGTTGAGCTGCCATTGAGGCTCATCGAGCTCTACACATACAAAGGCGATGTCGTGGTCGACCCATTCATGGGCTCCGGTTCCACGGCCGTCGCGTCTGTGCGAGCCGGCCGTCATTTCGTCGGCTACGACACAGATCCCGAATACGTGCTTGCAGCGCGGGAGCGAGTTGCAACAGAGATCAGCGAGATCGACGCACGGCCTAGCCGCGTCCAGGTAACGATTCCCGCTCCTCCCGAGGCGGGTGACGACGACGAATCTTTCCAGACCCGAGCCGTACGCGAAGGTCGTCGAGCTCGAGAGATAGCCAAAGCCGTGCTACAAGACTGCGGTTTCCGTGATCTGACCGAGGACCGACGTTTCGGTAATGGAGTAGAGGTCAATATCGTCGCGTATGACGCGACGGGTGGCCGCTGGTTCTTCGACATCTCGGGGGCTTTCACCACACCGCGCGCGGGATTGCGGCGTACCGACACACTGTGGAAAGCGCTCGGCAAAGCAGCCGTGCTGAAAGCTGCGAAACCGGGAAGTTATCGGTTGATCCTTTTGACAACGAATCTGCCACCACGGAACGGTGCTGGTTACTCCGCGCTTCGGACGGCACGTGGTGTCGTCTTTCAGGATGCGATCGAGATGCTGTCGCGCGAGGGTCAAGAGCGACTCAGGAGATATGCAGCGGGCGAAGGATACGAATCCCCGATCGACGACCTGATGACCGATCATGCAGGTTGAACGCGTCGGGCGTCCCACAGCCATAGGCGCGTATGCAGTAGTGCACGGTAATGAACCGATCGTTTATCTGGCCGAGAACTCCGAGGTCATCTCCCGCGCACTTGCCCTGGACCTGGTTGCGCGACTTCCCGCGAAGGAAGTCGCGGACACTGCGCGGCTCGAGGAGATGCGGCGCGCGCTTCTAGAAGAGCGTTGGGCAGATGCACTTCTCGTGTGGATGGAGGAGACCGGCACGACCGTGGACGTGTACGAGGGGTCTCCCAAGGTATGGACCGAGAGGGAGCTGGACCTCGAGCAGGCGACCCTCGAGATCAGGATGGCTCCGCTCCTGTCCTGAAGTCGACACCTCCTGATTCCCTTTTGTCCGATTTGTAGAGGAAAAAGGGGCTTGAGCCGAGCCGTCCCAAGATTTGTAATGGAGGAGGTAGCGCGTCGCTTTGTAATTGGGGGAGGGAACGCCGTGAAGTCAGCCTTGAAGTGGCTGTTGTTGACACTTGGTTTGGGATCACTGTGGCTCGTCACGCGCGTCGTCGCGTTCTATTTCTTCGGCGTTCTGACCTTCTTCGCGACCGCCTTCCAAGCAACCATCAACGAGATGACGAAGATCACCGGAGTTGAGCCTGAGCCTCGGAAGCGCGAGCAGCTTCCGTCGCGTCTTGCCCACGCCCGTGGGTACGCAGAAAAGAACACGCTCGTTGTCGATGTGGAGCCGCCGGCGACCATCGATCTGAGGGATGGCGTCAGCGTAGGTTGAACTGCTCGCCTTAGTAGGCGAGCATGCGTGAGTGGCTTCGGGCGTACTAATCGCAGGTCCAGTCGGCGTCGGTAAGACCTCGGTCGCGATCGCGGCCGGTGACATCCTTCAGGAGCGCGGAGCGGCTGCAGCCCTAATCGATCTGGACTGGCTCGGATGGTTGATCGGGTCGGAGCTCCCCATCTCCCAAGTCATCGCGACCAATCTGAGGGCCGTGTGGCCGAACCTTCGCGACGCGGGGGCCGAATACCTGATCCTGACGAGAGGCATCGAGACCGAGATGGATCTTCGGTTGTTCCGAGAGGCGATCCCGGACGTCGCGCTGTCCGTAGCCACACTGGCGGTATCCAACGACGCGATCGAGAAGAGGCTTCGGCGACGAGACTCGGGCGCGCAGCTCGAAGAGCATCTATTGCAGTTCGTAGAGATGCAAGCTGCCGCAGAGGCGCACCCCGGTGACCTAGTGATCTCGAACGAGGGGCGCTCGGTGGAAGAAACTGCTGCCGAGATCCTCCATTCCCTTGGCTGGTTGTGACCGCTATCTCGATGGATGAGGTGCGCTATCCAAATCAGAGCATCGTCTTGGTTCGTCATGCCGAGACGGGATGGTCGGCGGCCGGACGACATACGAGCTTCACCGATGTGCCCCTCAGCGACGAAGGAAGGCGCAGAGCTGCCGCCATCGCCTCGTTTCTAAAAGGACGACCGTTCGAACTCGTTCTCACGAGCCCGCTGAAGAGAGCGATCGAAACCTGTCGCATTGCCGGTTTCGGAGACGTTGCCAAGATCCGTAGCGAACTGAAGGAATGGGACTACGGGGACTACGAAGGTCGAACGACGGCCGAGATCCGGAAGGTTCGTCCCGATTGGATCTTGTGGGAGGACGGCGCTCCGGGAGGGGAAAGCCCTCAGCAGGTGCAAAGTCGCGTTGATCCAATCGTCGACGAGCTCCTTGGTTGCCACGGAGACGTTGCCGTCTTTAGCCACGGTCACCTCCTGCGCGCTCTAGCTGCGCGTTGGATCAACCTGTCCGTTGCAGCTGGCCGGTCCTTGCGACTCGAGACGGGGTCGATCAGCGTTCTGGGATGGGAACGAGAGATACGCGTAATCGATCAATGGAACCGAGCGGTTTAGTGCATCCTCGGCGGATCGCGCATGAACCGGGTAGAGGTTCGTGTGGCCCCCACTGCGCATAGGCCATTAGTCGGAGGCGTCGCGCTAAGTCTCATGCTGATAGTGGTCGCATGCACCGCATCGACGCCGGTCTCCGGGCGTCGTTACATCTTGCGCCTTGCCAATCACATCAAACTGCGCGGAACTGTTGCGGCCGCTACCGCCGGTTCTAGAGACGTAATCGCGCTCACTCGCGATCGCAACCACATTTCGCGATTGTGGCGAGTTGATCCGCGGTCGGGTCGCCCCGAAGGCGCGTCGTCCGACATTCATTTGGGCGCGTTCAACGTGGTCCTTGCATCACGCATCGGATTGTGGGTTGCGACTGGTAGTCGTGGTCAGCGGCAAGACGACAGCATGGGCTCGCTGATTGAGGTTTTTCCCTCGGGCGTAACGATGAAGATGGCGAGCATCGCTAGCCGGCCAACTTCGATCACACTGTTCCGCGGATCTATCTGGGTGGCGGACGAGGGAAAGAGACTCGGCGACGGAACGATCCAGCGGATCGATCCCGACAGCGGCAAAGTAGTTCGGATCATCACGGATCTCGATTTCCCGGATTCGATCGCAACGGCGGGTGGGGAAATGTGGGCGAGCGGCGTCAACGGCGATCTCTGGCAGATCGATCCACGGACGTATCGAGTCCACGACGTCCCCGGCTACGCGCACGTTCAAACCATCGCCGGCGGTTCGTTGTGGACGATTGGCACCAACACTGTCCAGCAACGCGATGCAAAAACGGGGCGGATAGAAAAAGAGTCACGAGCCATCGGTTGCGTCCCGGCCTACTTGATTTTGCACGGTCCGCGTGGCTGGATCACGAAGTGTTTACCGGTGACGGGGGGCGATTCAAGTGTTGACGAGGTCGGACTCGGCGCGATCGTCTTGAGCACGTTTGATCCTGCAACTCTGGAGCCCGGCGGTGTCCCGATCGAATTGGATTCGGAGCTGGCGGTTAACGAGAAGGCCTTCTACGCGTTTGGCTCTGTCTGGATTCCCACAGCTCGAGAACTCTTGCAGGTTCAACCGGCGTCGCTTCGCTGTCAGTCAGACGCCAGATGCGCGTCAAGGCGAGAGGTTGTCTTCGCTCCTCGTCGCTAAACGAACCGACTCGTGGGGTGGGCCCCCAGGGACTCGAACCCTGCCCGCCGGATTAAAAGTCCGGAGCTCTGCCAGATGAGCTAGGGGCCCTAAGCGAAACGCTCGGTCGAGCGCCCGGCCACGCAGTATGACGCACCCATCCGAGCGTCTCTTTTCCAGGAATCTGCACCCGAAGCGCGCTTTCGTGGAAAAGAGTTTGATGCTCTAGCGGTCGCGGGGGCGAGGCACTAATCGGTAGCCAACGTTACGGATCGTCTCGATGAGCATCTCGTGCTCCGGCCCCAGCTTCGCCCGCAACCGCCGGATGTGAACGTCGACCGTGCGGGTTCCGCCGAAGTAGTCGTAACCCCATACCTCGCGCAGCAGCAGGTCGCGATCGCACACTCGGCCCGGCCGTTGCGCAAGGAACTTCAACAGCTCGAATTCCTTATAAGTGAGGTCGAGCGGGTTACCTCGCAGATAGACCTGATAGTTGTCCGGATTGATCGTCAGGTCGCCGATCTTCAGGACGGTTGCCTCGTCTCCTCGTCCCGAGCGTTGAGCCAGAAGAGCGAGACGCGCAGCGATCTCGCCAGTGGATGCATCCGACAGGATGAAGTCGTCCGCTCCCACCTCGAAGCGGAAGCGGCCGAGGGTGTCTTCGGTTACCACCACCAAGATGGGAGGAAGGCCCGTCTCCCACGCGAGCGCGAGCCGCCGGGTAGCGTCTTCGGCCGTCGCTACGTCGCCGGTCGCGTCGATCAGCAGCAGCTCCGGGTGGGTTGCGATCAGGTCTTCGGGACGGGTGGTCTTGAGCGGCGCGGTCTCTATCCGGTAAGGCGCGACAGGGAACGCGGGAAGCAGGTCGCGAACGTCTTCAACCTGGTCCGACAGAAGCAAAGCGGTCCATGCCATCTAGGGATTGTGGCCCACTGCCAGGCGCGGGGCTACTCGGCCCCCGTGACCTTGTCCGGTAGCGGCCCCGGAGCGCCTTCCCGCCACCGATTCGTGATGGGAAGCCGGCGATCGCGCCCGAACGCTTTCGTGGTGACTTTGGGGCCGGGCGGAGCCTGTCGCCGCTTGTACTCCGCGCGGTCGACCAGAGCGATCACCGTCTCGACCGTCTTGCGATCGTTACCCGCAGCGACGAGATCCTCGATCCCAGCATCGTGCTCGATGTATGCCTCGAGGATCGGATCGAGCACATCGTAGGGAGGCAGCGAATCGGAGTCCTTCTGATCCGGGCGTAGTTCGGCCGACGGTGGCTTCGTCAAGACGTTCTCAGGGATGACTGCACCTAAAGAGTTCCTGTATCTGCACAATGCGTAGACCTCGGTCTTGAAGACATCCTTCAGCAGAGCGAAGCCACCGGCCATGTCGCCATAAAGCGTGGCGTATCCACAGGCCATCTCGGACTTGTTACCCGTCGCAAGAACCAGGTGGCCATAACGGTTGGACACGGCCATCACCAGGTTCCCGCGAGCTCGAGCCTGAAGATTCTCTTCGGCAAGACCGATCTCCACAGCTCCGAACGCACCCGCGAGCGTCCTCAGATACGACTGGTAGATGTCGGCGATAGAGAGCTCGAGCATCTCCATCCCAAGGTTCGCCGCTAGTCGTTTCGCGTCGTCGACGGAATGAGTCGAAGAGAACTCGCTGGGCATCGCAAGCCCCAGAACGCGATCTGCGCCCAAGGCGTCGGTAGCGATCGTTGCAACCAGAGTCGAGTCGATCCCGCCCGACAAACCCAGGACCACTTTCTCGAAGCCGTTCTTGGTTACGTAGTCGCGCAGTGAGGTGACGAGTGCTTCATAGATCTCTGCTTCGGCCCCCAATACAGCGGCCATGGGAGCAGATGGATTGCCGCGCGCTTCTGGCAGATCCAGAGCGACGCGCGTGACGTTGGGGCCGCCGACCGACCGTGTCTCGCCGAGCGGCACGTCGACGATTGCGAAACTCTCTTCGAACTGTGGAAGACGAGCGATCACCTCACCATGAGGGTCGATGACCATCGAGCCTCCGTCGAAGACGAGTTCGTCTTGCCCTCCGACCATGTTCACGTACACGATCGAGGTGTCAGCGCGCCGAGCGCGTGCAGACAGCATCTTCGATCTCTCTTCGAGCTTTTCCTTGTGGAACGGCGATGCATTGATGTTGATCACCAGCTGCGCGCCGGCATCACCCTGTGAGATGAGCGG
>JBHELU010000289.1:0-9894 GCA_046262955.1 Actinomycetota bacterium
CCCTTGGCCGCCAATCCAATGATCTGTCGGCGCTTTTCTGGGGTTATGCGTCTCCAACGGCGAGCCACGCTCCCTCCTCTCCTCGATGGACAAAAACATCCACCGGTCAATGAGGTGTTGCGTGGATTCCTTGAGACCGCCCTCGCTCAGCGAGCTCGATCGCCCAAAGAAAGCAGACAGCCAGCGGCTCCGCTCCTGTTACGGCCGCATCCCGCACCCATCAATGACCGCGAATCCTTTCTTTTTCCCTCTACCGTCGCTCAGCGAGGGTGGTCGGCAAAAGAAAGCTGCGTAAGCTGTCTCCGATGAAGCGAGCGGTCTTGTTGCTGTTGATCGTCCCTTTGGTGGTGATGCCATCCCAAAGCGCACACGCCGACTTCCAACGCCACATGGACGGTAACGATGTACATGGACGTCTCGATATTCGCAGTGTCTCGGCCGGACACGGTGCCAAGCGGGGTGTCGTCGTACACACGCTAAAAACGTTTGGCCGCTGGCACTCTCGGTTGCTCAGGCCGAGCGACGTCTATGTTGCTTTCGATGTGGACCCGAGAGGCGACACGAATAACGGTCGAGCGATCTGGGTGGACTACAACAAGAACGGCCTGAGGGTTCGTATCCGAGGTTATGGAACCGATTCCCCGGGCCCTACCTACGGGCATGGCCACGCATGGCGTCCGAACTTGCGGACGCTGAAGGTCGCGTTCTCGTTGCGCGATCTACCTAGGACGATGCGTGACGGGTATCGCTGGAGAGCTTGGTCCAGCTACGAACGCAAAGGGTCGGCTCATTGCGAACCGGGTGGTACCTCTACCTTCCCGATGGGCTCGTGTGTCGACCGCGCTCCGTACGGCGTCCGACACTGGTATCACCACAGGCTCGATTAGCGCAGCGCGACGTTTGTGCGAATCGGACTCGTTATGCGGGCTCAGATGCGAAAAGGTCGATGGTCTAGGCGGTTTGGCCCCCGTCGACAACGATCGTCGTTCCCGTCACGTACGAAGATGCGTCAGAGGCTAGGTAGATAGCGGCTCCCACGATCTCCTCGGGCTCGGCGAAGCGATGCATCGGGACCATCGATTCCGCGAACTCCTTGAGGTTCTCGTCGGCGCGCATCGCCGCATTCAGATCCGTGGCTACCCAACCTGGCGCGATGCAGTTCACTCGAACGTTCGAGCCGGCCATCTCTTTAGCGGCGGCCTGGCTCATCAAACGAACACCTCCCTTTGCGGCCGAGTAGAACGAGAGTCCAGGAGCGCCTTCGATTCCCGCAACCGATGCGATCTGGATGATCGAACCGCCTCCCCCGTCGGCCATCTTCTGCGAGGCGAGCTGGGTTGCATGAAAGACGGAATCGAGATTCAAAGCGATCACCTTGTCCCACCCGTCCGGGCGTAATCCCATCAACGACGACATGAAACGCGTGCCGCCGGCATTGTTCACGAGCACATGCAAGCCGCCGAGCTCGTCCACCGTTCGTTGGACCAGGGTTTCGATCTGCGCGCGATCTGTCACATCGGTGACTACCGGCAGCGCGCGCTGACCGGCAGCATCGATCTCCTTCGCGAGCGTTTCGAGATCGGATTCGCTTCGTGCCGCGATCGCTACATCTGCTCCTGCTTCCGCGAATCCGATGGCGATGGCTCGACCTATCCCACGCGACGCTCCGGTAACGATGGCGACTTTGCCTTTAAGCGAGAATCTTTCGATCGTCATGCGGTCCTCCGCTCTATCGGGATCGTTTCGCAGTCTTCTTCGCCTAGCATGCTGCCATGCAAGGGGTAGACATCGCCCAGGTGCGCGCGGCCCTCATCGCCAGCGGCGTCACTGGGCCACACCGATCGCACACTCGCCAGAACAACATCTCCAAGATCCGAGCCCTGATCGAGCAGGACGAAGAAGGCTGGTTCGGCGTCACGCCGCGTCGCTCCTATGCCCCGGAAGAGATCCTGGGCTTCCTAGCCAAGCTCACCGGGTGCTCGAGCCTGATCGAAGAGCTCGCCGGGTCGGACACGCTCGATCCGGATCTGACGATCAAAGGGATCCAGGCTGCCGGCGAGCGCCTTGCGGCCGAGGCCCGCCGAGGATCTACCTTGCTGGCCGTGACCGGGCATCCGACGGGCTTGCTCGAGCATCACATCCGGGTCATCGATGCGTACCGTTCCGCCGGCGGAAAGGTCATCAGGCTTCGAGAGGAAGAGCTCATCTTCTCGGGCAAGCGGGGCCGCGAGTACGAGGTCCGATACGTAGGTGACGTCGGCTGCCTGGCCGACTGGGGCGCGCTACGCCACACCCATTCCGCCGAGCCGATGGAAGCTCTCTTGGAGGAAAAACCCTGGCCGGACATCGTGCTCGGTGACCATGGTTTCGCCGGCGCCGCCATCGAGCGAGGGATCCCGACGGTCGCGGTGATGGACATCAACGACCCGGCGCTTGCGGTAGCGGCGGCCGAAGATCGAGACGTCGTCATCATCCCGATGGACGACAACAGACCCCCACGAAGCTACGAACCGTCATGGCGATTGATCGCTTCAATTGTCTCTGGACAAAACGGGCACTGAGCAGCACAAACGACCCGCAGCTATACTTCTGCGCCGTTATGCCCGAGACTCCGTTCGCTACCGCCGGCAGCTTCGCAACTGCGTCATTCCTAACGGTTGCCGAGGTGGCGCGCCGATTGCGAGTCTCGAACATGACCGTCTACAGGATCGTGCAAGCAGGGGAATTGCCCGCGGTCCGAGTAGGCCGGGGATATCGCATCCGCGAGGAAGATCTGTTGAGGTATCTCGACTCGCGGTACATGGACGCAGGCTAAGCAGAGCCGACTTGTTTATGTAGGCCGTCCCCTGTGGGGCGGTCTTTTTCGCGAGGTGACGGGTGGTCGATCTATCGAGCGCATTCGAGCGATTGCTCACGTCGCCCGGTGTGGTGTTGTTGCTAGGCGGGATCGAAACCGGGAAGACGAGCTTTGGGATCGAGCTTGCGCGCCGCGCGACCGAGGCCGGCATCCCCACCGCGATAGTCGACGCAGACATCGTGCAATCGACCGTCGGGCCTCCCACGACTGTGGGACTCAGATACTGCTCAGAGGTGAGTGACTTCAGTGTCGAGGGTTTGAGAACTGCAGACGGACTCGCGTTTGTAGGCGCCCTCGCTCCCAGAGGCCATCTGCTCGCTCTTGTCGTCGGGACCGCGAAGTTGGTGCAACGCGCGCGAGAAACAGGAGCCCAGTTGATCATCGTCGACACGACGAGCCTCGTGTCCGGCATGTACGGGCAGACACTGAAGTTCTACAAGATGGAGCTCGTCCAACCCGACGTCGTCCTTGCATTCGAGCGGGGCGGTGAGCTCGAGCCAATCATCGGTCACGCTCAGCGATTCACACCGGCCGAGGTGATCGAGGTTGCGGCGGAGCAACCGAACGCGATGCGATCGGCGGAAGATCGGATCACTTTCCGCGAGCAGCAGTTCGCTGCTTACTTCGCGGGCGGCGTGTCGCGGTGGCGCGTGAAACCGACCGTGTTCATGCCGAGCCTCCCTCCTGAGTTCGACTTGGCCCAACTCGAAGGACTCGTCGTCGGCATGGACGATGGGAAGGGCGCCTGCCTTGGGATCGGCGTTCTCGAGTACGACGCAGGCGAGGACATCCTGCGGATGGTGTCTCCCGTGACCGAGGGAGTTCGTGGTCTCCGGTTAGGGTCATTGCGGATCGACATCGCCGGCCGGTCACGTGGGCCGGTCGACCTCCGGCAGCTTTTCGGATCCGAATGATCGCTTGAACGAGAACTAAGACGGAAGGAGCGGCACCCAGTGCCATCACTGGTAAAGAAACGCAGAAAGAAGATGCGCAAGAAGAAGCACCGCAAGATGCTCAAGAAGACGCGCTGGCAGCGTCGTCAACAGGGCAAGTAAACCCCTCGACATAGGATCGGCGCGGTGAAGCGACGCGAGATCGTCACTTTCCTGTCTGATTACGGGCTGCAAGACGAGTTCGTGGGCGTCTGCCACGGGGTGATGCTGCGCATCGCTCCCCATCTTCGGATAGTCGACGTCCATCACAACATCTACCGGCAGAACATCCTGCACGGAGCGGTCGTTCTGCGGCAGTCGCTGCCTTATCTGCCCGATTCGGTGCACCTTGCGGTAGTGGATCCGGCCGTTGGATCTGAACGACGAGCGATCGCGATCGAAAGTGGATGGGGAGAAGTCTTCGTAGGCCCAGACAACGGAGTGTTGGTCCCAGCGGTCGAGGCATCGGGAGGCGTGAAGCACGCGTTCGAGCTCACCGACCAGCGATTCATGCTGACGCCGATGTCTCACACCTTCCACGGGCGCGACGTGTTCGCTCCGGTTGCAGCTCATATCGGGAACGGCGTTGATCTAAGCGAGCTTGGCAACGAGGTAAAGGCTTCCGACCTGGTACCCCTCGAGATCCCGACGGCGTGGATCCACGACGATCACCTTCACGCCGAGGTGCTGCAGGTCGATCGCTTTGGGAACCTGCAGCTGAACTTCGGCAAGGAGCAGCTGGAAAAGGTGGGTTTGAACGATGGTGGCTGCGTATGCGAGGTGCGCGTTGAGGGCCATCGGCTCTCGGCCCCCATCTGCGAAACGTTCGCAGATGTCGATGCGGGCGAGTTCGTATTGGTTGAAGACGCCTACCGGTGCATCTCACTTGCCATCAACAACGGCGATGCTGCCGCCAAGCTCCGCGCCAATACGGGTTCAACCGCGATCGTGGGGCCCACCGAGAGCTGACAACCGCTGCTCTTCGCGACGGCGGTAGGGTCGGAGGATCATGGTGGAATCACAAGGAGGCCGGCGCGTCCTGATCACGGGGGTCTCGCGATTCCTGGGCCTTCGATTGGCGAAGCGGATGGAGAACGACCCGGAGATCGACAACCTCGTCGGCGTCGACCTCGACGAGCCGCCGATAGATATCGAGGGACTCGAGTTCGTCCGAGCGGACATCCGTAATCCTCTGATCGCGCGGGTTCTCGAAGCCACCAAGACCGACACGCTCATCCATACAAACATCGCATCGTCGCCAGCACGTTTCGGGGGCCGGTCGCAGATGAAAGAGAACAACGTGATCGGGACGATGCAGTTGCTTGCCGCGGCGCAGCGCTCGGAACGGATCGATCGCGTGATCATGAAGTCGTCGACGGCCGTGTACGGATCGGGTCCGGGCGAACCTTCTCTGCTCCCCGAAGACCACGCGGCGCGACAGGTCGAACTCTCCGGATACGGAAAGGACTGTGCCGACGCCGAAACGTACGCACGCGACTTCGGGCGGCGTAGAAGCGACGTCGATCTAGTCATCCTTAGAACGCAGAACGTGGTGGGACCCACGGTCACTACCTCGATGACCGACTATCTCTCCCTACCCGTCGTGCCGTCGGCGCTTGGTTACGACCCTCGCTTGCAGTTTTTGCACGAAGAAGATGCCGTCGAGGCGATGTACACCGCAGCTGTTGGACAAGGCCGCGGGATCTTCAACATCGCGGCAGATGGGGTTGTGTATCTGTCCAAGGCGATCCGCCTACTCGGCCGCGTCGGAGTTCCGTTGCTGCTTCCTTTCGCGACGACGGCCGCCGAGGTGTTGCGAAGGATGCACATGGTGGATTTCCCTACGGACCAGCTCAAATTGATCCTGTATGGCAGCGTCGTCGACACGCGCCGGGCTCGAGAAGAACTTGGCTTTGTCCCGCAGTACACGACGGAGGAAACTCTCGAGGACTTCCGCGATCACCGCGGCTCCGACTTCGTTGTCGATTCGGCAGCACGGCCAACGTGGGAGCGAGAGCTCTTTGAATACCTGAAGCAAAAGGCAGCCGGCGAGCGAGAGAGCGTGAGATGAGCGACGCCGAGATCATCCCCATTTCCAGCGCATCCCGGCCAAGCTCGACCAAGGGCATGCCCCGGCCGGAGCCCAAGGTGCGGTGTCGCGCTACGACCTCATCGGGCCGCCCTTGCCGGAACTACGCGGTCACGGCGACCGGCTATTGCCGTACCCATGCCGGCGAGGAACGCAAGTCATCGTCGCGGCCGGCCCCTACGAAGCGTCAACCGCATAACAGCATCGACACGAGTGATGAGCCTCTCGGGCTGGAGGGGTTCTTCCGGCACCGCCTGGCCGGTGACTACGACATCGACGACTTCGGGTACGACCGTGAGCTGTCACGTGAGATCCTGCTGCCCTTAGCCGGACTGCTCTACCACCGCTACTTCCGCGTTCGGCTGTTGGGCGTGGATCGAGTCCCCGATGTGGGCTCGGCGCTAATCGTCGCGAACCACTCGGGGTCGGTGCCCCTGGACGCCGTGATGATGCAGTACGGGCTTGCCACCGAGCACCCCAACAAGCGGATCGTTCGCTGCGTTGCGGCAAACCTTGCATTCCGCACCCCCTTCATCGGGCCTTTGGCTCGTAAGAGTGGGAACGCCGTCGCGACCGAAGAGGACACTTTCGAGCTCTTGAACCGAGGCGAGCTCGTAGGCGTGTTCCCCGAGGGCTACAAAGGCGTCGGCAAAGGGTGGCGGGAGCGTTACCGGCTGCAACGCTTCGGGCGCGGCGGGTTCATGCAGACGGCGCTACGAGCTCGAGTTCCGATCATCCCCGTGGCCATCGTGGGAGCAGAAGAGGCTTACCCGATGATCGCGAATGCGAAGTGGCTCGCGCGAGCGCTCGGCTATCCGTATTTCCCGATAACCCCGACGTTCCCGTTGTTCGGGCCCCTCGGCGCGCTTCCACTTCCTTCGAAGTGGATCATCGAGTTCGGCGAGCCGATCGACTTGAGCTCTTATCCAGACGATGCTGCAGACGACGCGATGCTGGTGTTCGATCTTGCCGACCGGGTGCGCGACAGGATCCAGCAGATGCTGTTCGAGAACCTCAACAAGCGCGGCTCAGCCTTCTTTTAGAAGCGACTACGCGAGGCGCCACAGCCGCAGCACGCCCAGCGTTCCGGCGATCGCGATGGCTGCCAGCAAAAAGATCAGAGCGATGATCGTGTTCCGTCGCATGATCGTTTCAGGATACGAGGTCGTCGATACGGGCCGATCGGCTCGTTCAGTAGTGAACTAGGCAGACCCTGTGTCGGCCAGGCCCAAGAACTTCACCTCGAAACTTCGATCGCAGGAGTTGCAGAGATAGCCGCCGCGGTCTCCGAACGGTTCCAGCTCTTGCTCGCCGCAGTACGGGCAGTAGAAGGGAACCGCCCGCATGCTCATTGCTCGGCCTCGGTTTGCTTGGGCCCGTGGGGCTTACCGAAGGAGTGGATCCCACATTCGGTTTTCGCTTGCCCCGACCACCGGCCCGCCCGCTCGTCTTCGCCGACCTGCAATGCCCGCGTGCACGGCCAGCATCCGATCGATCCGAACCCTTTCTCGAGCAACGGATGCGTCGGGATGTCGTGTTCTGTGAGATACGAGCTGACGTCGTCGCGGGACCAGTGTGCAAGCGGATGGATCTTCAATGTCTCGTTGCCCGATGGAAGCATCTGGGCTTCGACCATCGGGGTAGTGGCGCGTAGCGGCGACTGATCTCTGCGCAGACCGGAGATCCATCCGTCGTATTCCTCGAGCGCGCGCTGCAGCGGCTCGACCTTGTTGATGGCGCAGCACTTGTCTGGCTCTCGCCGGTAGAGCGCCGGGCCGTAGATCTCGTTCTGCTTCTTCACCGATCCGTGCTCGCCCGTTAACACGACTAGCTTGAGCTCCCACATCGCTGCTATGCGATCGCGGAATTCGAGCGTCTCCGGGAAATGGAAGCCAGTATCCAAGAACAGGACCGGTAGGTCTGGTCGTATGTCGCGCAGCATGTGCATCAACACCAGGCCGGATGACTGGAACGATGTCGCGATCGCGAGTCGATCGATCGATGCCGCCGCCCAGCCGAGGATCTGCTCTGGGGTTGCAGTCTCTAGATCGAGGTAGTTCTCATCGGGCGAGACGAACTGCGCGAAGCCGCTCACGATGCGCGTGGCTCCGCGATCATGCCCGGCGCCGGGGGAATGATGTCGAATTGAGGCTTAGCCGCGAATCCAGCGAGCTGTGACTCGTCCAGCGAATTGACGAAACTCGAGAACGTGTCGTCGGGCGCGCGCATTTTGCGATACCTGCGTATCAGAGTCTCGATGTACGGCCCGATCTCCGATGCCAAGACCTTTACGCCTTTCGCTTTCCTACCGAACGTTCTGTCGCGTCCGAGGTGTCCTCCAAGGTGGACAAGGTACGCCTCGACCTTGCGCCTCTCCTCTACCTGATTACCGTCGTTATCCAGGACGAAGATCCTCTCCGTCAAGAGGCATCCCATTAGCCCGATATCTGCCGTTTGGAAACGAGCACACGAGTTTGGGCAACCATTAACGTTGATCCGCACGTCGTCTTCGTAGCCCGGGAGTTTCTGTTCGAGGTAGCGGTAGAGCTCGACGGCTCGCCCCTTCGTTTCGACGATCGCGAGCTTGCAGAACTCGATTCCCGTGCACGCCATAACGCCTCGCCGCCAATTCGTTGCTTTCACAGGCAGGTCGAGAGCGTCGAGCTCTTCGACAAGTTCGTCTACGCGCCCTTCGGCAACTCCGAGGATCAGCATCTTCTGCTGCGTCGTCGTTCTCAGCTGCCCATCTCCGAACCGTGCAGCCAGCCGTGCAGCCGAGCGCAACTGATGGCCCGCGATCCGCCCAGCTTTCGGGGCGAAGCCCACGTAATTCAAATCGTTGCTCTGCTGTCCGATACCGACGTGCTCGCGGTGAGATCCGTCCGGTAGTTCGGGGGGTTCGAGGTCGGCGAGCGCGAACCCGATCTGCTTCTCGAGCACTTCTCTGAACTTCTTCGGCCCCCAGTCTTGAACCAGGAACTTCATCCGCGCGTGGTTACGCGCGCGGCGGTATCCCCAGTCTCGGAACACGGCCGTGATTCCGGTGACCACCGGCACGACTTGATCGGGAGCGACCCACGTGCCCAGCCGCTTTGCGAACATCGGCGTGGTCGACAGACCGCCACCAACCCACACGTCGTAGCCGGGTGTTCCGTCGGTGTAGCGCGCGCCGACCAACCCGATGTCGTTTATCTCGTGTTGAGCGCATTGATGCTCGCAGCCTGAGATCGAGATCTTGAACTTACGAGGAAGGTTCGAGAACTCGGGGTTTCCCACGAGGGCTGCGCTCGCTTCGAGCACCGCGCTGCTCGCGTCGAGGACCTCCGTCGCGTCTATCCCCGCCAGAGGGCAACCCAACAAGTTTCTTGGGGTGTCGCCACATGCTTCAGTGGTCGAGAGACCAACGGACTCGAGTTGCGACCAGATCGCCGGCATGTCTTCGATCCGGATCCAATGCAGCTGGATGTTCTGGCGGTCGGTCACGTCCGCCACATCCCGCCCGAAGGTCTGCGAGATATCGCCGATGACGTCGACTTGCTCGGCGGTCAGGCGGCCCCCCGGGATCCTGATCCGAAGCATGAAGTACCCGTCTGCCTCGGGGCGCTGGGTGTAGAGCCCATGCCACCGGAACCGGCTGCGAAGATCCGACGGCCATATAGAGGAGAACCCCTTCGTCGAATAGACGTTCTCGATGCGCGGGCGAACATTCAGCCCGTCGTCCTCGCGTTTTGCGACTTCGGCCGGCGACTGAGGCTCGAAATAGCCCGCGGCCCACTGCGCGTTGCCTCGGGTCGATGTTTTCGGGGGGCTCGGGGTGTAGCACCCGCAGGTGTCGCACATCGCTGCGGAATCCTTCCGTCGTGGAAGGACTGTTTCTACAGTGTAAAAAGGGTTAAGTCAAACCAGGGCTGGTCCGTCCCCCAGGTCACGGCATAGCTCTGTGATGTAGCGCTCGAGCTGATTGAGGCCCTCGACCTTGCCCACACACAGGGCCACGCCGGCCTCCTTGGCCGCTA
>JBHELU010000290.1:0-16315 GCA_046262955.1 Actinomycetota bacterium
ATCCACGACGTCGCGCAAGCGCATGGGGTCCCCGTGTGGTGCGGCGGCATGCTCGAAACTGGGATCGGGCGGGCCGCCAATGTGGCGCTCGCGTCGCTTCCCAATTTCACGCTGCCGGGAGATACGTCGGCTTCGGATCGCTACTACGCGCGCGACATCACGGAACCGTTCGTACTGCGGGAGGGCACGGTCTCGGTGCCAAGGGGGCCGGGGATCGGCGTCTCGCCTTCCGCCGACGTATTGAGAGGACTCACAACGTCGACGGAGGCGATCACGCCGTAAGTACTTAGCTAGCTCTTGAAGGCGTCCTTGACCTTCTCGCCGGCCTGCTTCAGGTTGCCCTTGGTCTGGTCCCACTTACCTTCGGCTTCCGTCTGCTCATCGCCGGTTGCCTGGCCAACGCCTTCTTTGACTTTGCCTTGCAGTTCCTCGGTCTTGTTGCTGATCTTGTCGGATGTCGACACGAGCATCAACTCCTTTCACTGAAGAGTTACCCAGTGACGGAGGGTCACAATCACCGCCCCCGAGCGGTGGCTATTCGGCCCGGTCTGCCAACGTCTTCTCCCAGGCCCGCTTGAATTCCTCGAGCATCTGCGGATACACGATCCAGTAACGGAACGGCTTGATCGCCGCCAGGTAAGCGTTGCCGGGCAATCCGTTCGGCTTCACGAGGATCGCCAGCTGGCCTCGGTAACTCCCGTCGTTCTCAAGAACCCAGCCGAGGTGTAAGACGCCGTGCATGGTGCGATTGGCGATCTCCGCCGCGAACTCGTCATCGAGTCGATAGAGAGGTGCGAACGAAGCAGCTTGGAGATCCGCGTCCGAAACTGAGCCAAGGAGCTCGGCGGGCAACCTGTCGCGCAGTGTAGGGACCCTCGAGTCGATGCCGGCAGAGGGTTCGTCCCAACGCAACCACTTGCCCAGTTGCAATCGGACCTCAAAGAGCGTTCGCACCACCCGATCGGAGCTCCGCATGGGGTCGAAGTCTGAAGCGACTTCGACCAAACGCGGGAAGTCGCCGGCTCCGCCGCGCGTCGGCAAAGCCCAAACGTCCTCGAGTCGGAAGTCGTAAGCGATCTCGTGGATGCGCCACGGCTGGGATGTGTGAGCGCGGCTCGGCAGCCGGAGAGCACGGTCGCCAAACAGTCTCATGTCAACCTCCCGGGCTTGCACCGAAGACGCTGAAGTTGGTGCCGTAACACTGGACCTCATAGTAAGGATCGAGATCCGGGTCGTTGTATCCGCTTATGTGGAGAACCCCCCTGACCGTATCGACAAGGGTCGCGCGGTCGCCGTTCAAGGCGAAACGTCGTTGCACTGTGTCCCATCTCCGGTTGTGCGGATCCCTCGCGTCCGCCTGTAACAGGAGAAGATCCCCGTCGCGGCATATCGCGCCGTTGCCCCGTCTCGAGATCCCACCGAAGTCGATGACGAGTGATTTTCCTTGATACTCGGCCGGCGAGATCGAGTCACCGTTCTGCACGAACAGGTAAAGCCCCGCCCACGGCGCGCCGTGGCTCGTGTAGTCGCGCGCCTTCACCCACCAATCCGGATCGCCGTCGCGGTCGACATCGACCACCGCAACAGCGCGCGGGTAGCTCGTGACGGTTCCCCCATACAGGCGCTGGTCTTCGTTGCCATCTGGGGTTTCGAGCTTGATCCTCCACGATGAGGGCCGACCATGATCGACCAACGCATAGACCGTGACGCTCTCGCGGGCTGCCGTAACCGAAGTTACGCATCCTGCGTTCGGAGGGAGTCCGGGCTCAGAAGTCGGTTCGCAGGTACCACCGTTGACGAATGTCGCGGCGGGAGCGACGGCGGACGTCTTCTCTTGCGCATGCGGAACCGTGTGGGCACATGCCGTTAAAAGAGTGAGCGCTACCGCACCGATCACCAAAAAAGTTGTCCTCGTCTCCACAGAACGTCGACTGTAGCGCCGCCCCACTAGGCTCCGGCTCCCATGCCCGAAACACAAAGCAGATCTAGCTTCCGCACGATCTTGGCCGATCCCGCGATCCGGTCTCTCATCGCCGTGGTCTTCGTCGCAATGACTGGTCTCGGCATCGTCCTGCCGACGCTCGCCCTTTACGCGCGCTCGTTCGGTGTCGGTTACAGCGCCACCGGCTTGCTACTCGGCGCCTTCGGTTTCGCGAGGCTGTTCGGTGATCTGGGGGCGGGTTCTGTGATCGCGAGGATGACCGAGCGCTGGAGCGGCCCTGCCGGAATGTTGTTCCTAGCCGCCTGTGCGGTGCTGACCGGGCTAGCGCCCAATTACCCGTTCGCCGTCATCGTGTGGGGATTCGGCGGTATCGGCTCGGCCGTCGTTTTCGCTTCGTTGTTCAGCTACATCCTGCGTGCGGCACCCGAAGGCAGCACGGCCCGGACCTTGAGTTACTTCTTCGCCGCCTTCAACGTCAGCATCATCGCGGGGGGAGCGATCGGGGGCTTGATCGCGGACCACTGGGGACTGGCCGCTCCTCTGTTCGTGTATGCGGGCTTGCTCGTGGCGGGTGCAACTCTGTTGATGGCAACGGTCCCGCCGCTCGCGCCCCCGAAACAAGAAGGGACCGATGGAGCTGCCAACAAGTTGAGCTTGCGCGACATGATGCGCATCCCTGGCTTTGTAACGGCCCTCGTTCTGAATCTGACGTACCTGTGGGTGATCGTGGCAACGTTCGACACGATGATTCCGCTGTTTGCCCACGACGAGCTCGGTGCATCGAGAGCCGGCGTCGGCTTGCTCTACGCGATAGCCATCGCAGCTGAGTTCCTGGTTCTCTTTCCAGCAGGGAGCTTCGCCGATCGGTTCGGCCGCAAACGCGTCCTGATACCCGGCCTGGCAGGTCTTATCGTGATGATCGTCGTGGTCCCACTGTCCACTTCGATCATCATGCTCGGAGCTCTGCTGGTTCTGTTCTCGTTCACGACCGGCTTTGCAGGTGTGCCACCGGCAGCCGTGCTTTCCGACGTCATCCCCAGCGAGCATTCGGGCAGGGCCGTCGGCTACTTCAGGTTCTGTGGGGACCTCGGGTTCTTCCTCGGCCCTCTCGTCGCGGGAGCATCGAGCTCGGCATTCGGATTCAAGGCTGCATTCGCCATCGCCGCGGCCCTCCCCCTGGCCGCGTTAGTGCTGACGCTGCGCACGCCTGAAACACTTCAGATATCGCGCGAGGAGCCTGCCGTCGCTGCTCCTACTCAATGGCCCTAAGTAACGCGCCGTCGTTTAGTGGCCGGCGAGCATCCGAGGGCTCGAGTCCGTTGCTCTCATGAACAGCGGTCGCGACACCTGAAGCTCCGTTCCACCCGGGCCCTTCATCATCGTGTCGCCCGTGGTCACGAACAGGTGACCTTGCGCGTCGTAGTTGATGGTGAAGAAGTCACCGAGCCGGCGGTCACCGGTCGAGTTGCAACCGGTTCCGTTGCACGGGAACTGGCCCACATGGATCGGACGACCGGCTGCATCCGCTACCGAGAACTGAGGCGCCACCTTGACCGACGCTCCGTTCGAGCAACCATGCATCGAACCGCGAGCGTTGGTCGTCGCCGCAACGTAGGCCCGAACCGACACCATCCCGTTCGAACCGGCCACCGGAGTGGCTTCGTACCAACCCACCGCGGCGCGGCCGTTGTCGCCGGCCACCGTCCACGCCCAGAACGGCTTGCCATTCTGCGTGATCCGAGGGATGACGACCGGCTTCGACCACTTGTTCGAGTGGGGGTTGAACGACGCGAACTCGACCTTGTCTCCATTGATGAACCCGTAGTAGACGAATCCGTCTTTCCCGACTCCGATCGAATCCATGACGGAGTTGTTCTTGACGTTAGGAATGGGATAGCTCTTCCAAGTATGTCCGTCGTCGCGCGAGACCTGGACGCCGACGCCGTCTGCAGAGCCTGCGTAAAGACCCTTGGGATCGGTCGGATCGACATAGATCTTCCCGTATGCATTCGGGTCGGTGAGCGTCGTCCATGTCGTGCCGCCATCGGTCGACTTTTCGAGGTCGCCAGTGATGCGTAGGTAAACAACGTTCTTCCCACGGGCGGCGAGCCACGGACGGTCACCGCTGTCGGCGATCGCATTCGCGTCGGGCCAGGTGACCCCGTTGTCGTGTGAGGAGAAGACGGACACGTTGGCAAGGTCGATCTCGGTCCCGTAAAGGTTGCCTGCCGAGTCCTTGGCAAAGTCTGGGTCGGAGAATCCTGTAGACATCGGGGAGTGTGCGGAGGCTCCGGGCAGGAGCTCACTCTGCTTCCACGTCTTGCCGTCGTCGGTGGAACGCCAAACGAGCGTTTGGTTGCGGTAGCCCGTGTAGAAATCGGGGTCGGGCGTAGTGCGCAAGTAAGCAAGGGTCGTTCCGAGGTGGGCACCGACGACGATGCTTCCGTCCTTAGCTACGACGGACACCGGCTCGCCGCCGCTGCGATGCTGGTCGATGTAAACGGGTTTGTTGAATGCAAGCCGCGCAGGCTTGGGGGCATTGCACGAGCCCGCGACGTGACCCGAGGCAGGCATCAATCCTGAGCCGACCAGGCCGATCACCAGGGCGATTACGCCACTGATGGCAACGAACGTGGGGATGCGAGAGCTCTTCAAGGTCTACCTCCTGGGCGCGATGGGACCCGCTCCAGGGGTTATTCGCCATCCGGGGGCCGTGACCTCTGGGCCATCTGGCCGAAGTGGCCCGGGCAGCCGAGGGCCTTGGGTATCCTGCCGCGCCCATGGCTCCCCTGGCATCTCACGCTCGTCCCACTATGGAAGGAGTCCATCGGGCTCGGGCCCGGATCGAGCCCTATCTGAATCCAACTCCCTTTCGTCGCTATCCATCCATCGGAGAGCTGGTTGGAGCCGAGATCTGGGCGAAGCACGAGAACTTCAATCCCACCGGAGCCTTCAAGGTAAGAGGTGGCGTCAATCTCGTAGCGGCAGAGGCTGATGACATCAGGGACCGGGGCGTGATCGCGGCGTCAACCGGAAACCACGGGCAGTCGGTCGCTTACGCCGCGCAACTCTTCGGTGTTGCCGCGCGCATCTGCGTTCCTGAAGATGCGAATCCTGTCAAGGTCCGGGCCATGCGAGAGCTGGAGGCCGAGGTCATCTTTCATGGCAAGGACTTCGACGATGCTCGGGAGCACTGCCAGACGTTGGCGCAGCAGCACGGCTATCGATACGTGCACTCCGGAGATGAGCCGCTCTTGTTAGAGGGGGTGGCCACCTACGCTCTGGAGCTGCTCGAGGCCGAGCCGGGCATCGAAGTCATCCTTGTTCCGATCGGCGGTGGAAGCGGAGCAGCAGGAACTTGCATCGCCGCGAAGTCGCTCCGTCCGTCGATCGAGGTCATCGGCGTGCAGTCCGAAGCCGCACCGGCGGCATACCTTTCTTGGCGGAGTCACAGTCTGGTCGAAGACCAGATGAACACCGTCGTCGAAGGCCTTGCCACCCGGACCGCATTCGCTCTTCCTCAAGCGATCATGTGGGAGCTGCTCGACGACTTCCTGCTCGTGTCGGAAGACGCGATCCGAAGTGCGACGTTGACGATGATCGAACACACGCGAACCCTGGTCGAGGGAGCCGGGGCGGCGGCCCTTGCGGGTGCTTTGTCGATCAAGGAAAGGCTGAAGGGCCGGCGTGTCGCGCTTATCTGTAGCGGCGCAAACGTAACGCCCGAGCAGCTCCGAGCTCTATTTGCCTGATCCTCAAGTGGCGGCGAGCCGGGCGTGGCGTAGATTCGCTCGGTGCCATCGTGCACCGGGTGCGGCGAAGACAATCCGAAAAAGGCGCGATTCTGCTGGAATTGCGGAGCGTCACTTACCGGCGCGGAGAGCCCGGAGCAGGTCCGCAAGACCGTAAGCGTCGTATTCAACGACGTAGTCGACTCCACCCCCCTCGGCGAGAAGCTCGACCCCGAGTTACTACGAGAGGTCATGGTCCGTTTCTACGACGAGATGTCGCGCGTCGCGGGACGACACGGCGGATCCGTCATCCAATTCGCGGGCGATGCCGTTCTCGCCGTCTTCGGGATCCCTTCCGTTCACGAGGACGACGCTTTGAGAGCGGTTCGGGCGGCCGTCGAGATGCAGACCGCCCTCGCCGAACTCAATAGTGAGCTTCACTCCCGCTGGGGAGTGAAGTTGCAGTCGAGGGCCGCGGTGAATACCGGTCAGGTACTAGCTGCGGTAGAGACCGACCGCCACGACATCCTTGTGGCCGACGCGGTGAACGTTGCTGCTCGACTTCAACAATTGGCTCGACCTGGATCGATCCTGATCGGCAAGCCGACACTCGAACTGATCCGCGATTGGGCGAGCACCACTCCACTCCCTCCGCAGATACTGAAGGGCCGGTCCTCGCCAGTCGAAGCCTTCGAGCTCGTAGAGCTATTCGGCGAACGCAAGGTGGGAGCCTCCGACGCAACGCCGCTACTAGGGCGTGATCGCGAGCTCGAGTTATTGACGAATTTCTTCGAGCTCGGTCGCGCTCGAGCCTGTTTGTTGTTCACGATCATGGGTCCGGCCGGCATCGGCAAGTCACGACTCGTTCGTGAGTTCGTCCCGCGGCTACCCAGCGGGATAGCGGTCGTCGGCGGTCGGTGTCTTCCCTACGGAGATGGAATCACGTTCTGGCCGATCGTCGAGATCGTTCGGGAAGCGGCGGGAATCGAGAACGACGACACACCGGAGATCGCGATCGACAAGATCGCTGACGTCCTGCGAGACGATGAAGACCCTTCCATCGCCGAACAGATGGCGCAGGTGATCGGCGTCGCTGCACGTGAAAGTTCTCGAGAGCAACTCTTTTGGGCAGTAAGGAGATTCTTCGAGGCGCTCGGTCGACACCGTCCCACTGTCGTGTCCATAGATGACTTGCACTGGGCGGAGGACACACTCCTCGATCTGCTCGAGCACATCGTCGACTGGGCAAAAGACACCCAGCTCTTCTTTCTCTGTCAGGCCCGCCCCGAACTGCTCGAGCAGCGTCCGAACTGGGGCGGAGGCAAACTCAACGCTCTTTCGTTGACGCTCGAAGGTCTGGATGATCAAGGTGCAAAGGAATTGCTTCGCCATCTACTTGGAGCCGCGTCGGCCAATAGCGAACTGTCCGAGCGAATCGCAGAAGCCGCTGAGGGGAATCCCCTCTTCATCCAAGAAACCGTGTCGGTGCTCTTGGAAAGAGGATCGCTTCGTCATACAGAAGGGGGTCTGACCCCGCAAGGTGACGTAGCCGACATCGCCGTTCCCGCGAGTATCCAGGCACTCCTTGCCGCGCGGCTCGAACACCTCGAACCACAGGAACGCGCTCTTCTCGAAACGGCATCGATCATGGGACGCGTTTTCTCAGTGCAGGCGGTCGACGACTTAGCGAAAAACACTCATCCGGTCGATTCAATTTTCGAACGTCTGTGGCGCAAGCAGATGGTCGAACCTGTTGACGAAGTCTTTGCCGGCAAAGCCATGTACCGGTTCCGGCACCAACTGATCAGGGATGTGACATACGAGCGGATGGCCAAGGCAGCCCGCGCCCACCTGCACGAGCGTTACGGGAACTGGCTCATGGCAATCGTCGGCGATCAAGGCGGCTCATACGACGAGATCGTGGCGTTCCATTTGGAACGGGCGTACAAGTATTACGAAGAGCTAGGGCAGCTCGGCGACGCGGACCCGCAGCTCGCGCGACGCGCCTCTGACTGGCTCAAACAAGCTTCTGATCGGGCGGCAGAGCGCGGCGATAAGGCTGCCGCGCTGAAGTTGCTGAGGCGAGCTCTCGCTCTAAAGAGCGACGAGGACGTGAGCAGGGTGCGGCTGTTGCCGTATCTGGCAGGCTTGCTGAACGACGAAGGAGAACTCGAGTCCGCGAACCGGGCCTATCGATCGGCGATCGCGGCGGCTATCGAGACGGGCGATCGAGCAACTGAGATGCACGCGCGGATGGGAATGGTCCTACTGCAAGCGCAGTGGGGGGAGCGAGAGTTTGCCGACACCCTGCCAGACATCGCCGAAGCGATTGCAGTCCTCGAAGAAGCCGGAGATGACGAACGTCTCGCGACCGCGTTGCAGATCGACGCGTTCGTCAAGCACGCTCTGGGCGACCTGGATTCGGCCGAGATCGCCTATCGGAAAGCGCGAGACCTGTCGCTCGAAGCGGGTCATCTCCACAACGAAGCGATAAGCCGCCGCGGTCTGCTCGGCGTTATGTGGACTGGTCAAACCAAGGCTTCGGCGCTGATACGCGCAGCCGAAGACGATCTGAAGTGGTCACGCGAGCGGGGTGAGCGGCTTATGGAAAGTAGGGCGCTAGAGGCGATCGCGATCGGGCAGGCGATGCTCGGAAACGGCGATGCCCGCGAAACCATCGAGCAATCTCTGGACATATTGCGGGACCTCGGATCCAAGACATTGACCGCATGGTCGGCACTCGGCGCAAGTGTCGTGTTGATGTTGGATCAAGATTTCGCAGCCGCGCAGGAGACCCTTGGTACGGCTACCCATCTCCTCGAGCAAAGTGGTGAGACGGGAACGCTATCGACGCTCTCGTGCATCCGGGCAAGAGTGTTACTGACATTGGGGGATATCGCCGGGGCGGCAACCGCAGCGAGCCGTGCTGCTCAATTGTCATCAGCGGATGACGTCCTGACGCAAATGCTCCTGGCCGGCGTAGAGACAAGACTCGCCGCCACCCACGGTCGAGATACAGATGTGAAGCAGCTTGCCGAGAGGGCTCAGGGCCTCGCCGCGGAAACGGGATTCGTGTATTGGCATGCCGATGTGCTCGTCGACGTTGCCGAGGCATTTGCCCTGGTCGGCGCGTCCGACCGAGCAGCGTCGTTCGCGAAACGCGCGATCGCGCTCTACGAGAGCAAGGAAAACCGCGTTAGCGCAGCCGCGACGAAAGAACGGCTATCGGGTTCCGAACCGATCGCGGCTCACAAAGAAAGTTCTTGAGCCGAGAACTCGTTACCGGGGAGGGATCGGGTGCCGGACGACTCCCTCGAGCCGCGCCGCCAGCTCCTGGAGGCTTGCAAGAATGTCCGCTAGCTCTTTGGCGATCTCGTCGGGTAGGTCGCTCATCTCATTGTCCTTTCGCCGATACCTCGCGTGAACCGCGCCGGTCGCCAATTATTAGTGAAATTCGGGGTTGCGCCAAGGGCTGGCCTGGGCCACCATTTCAGCGACCTGCGGCGGACGATGGGCGTGCGCATGGCACCTCGTGATGACTGGGAGGCGGGCAGCTTCCTTGCACAACTGACCACCGACGAGTTCGTCGCGCTCACTTCCGCATCGGCGCGGCGTCAGTATCGCAAGGGCGCAACGCTCTTCAACGAGGGCGACGTCTCAGATCGAGTCATCGCTCTGACCGAGGGCCGGGTGAAGATCTGCTATTTCACCGCCGACGGCAAAGAAGTGGTCCTGGCAATACGAGGGCCGGGCGATCTAGTGGGTGAGCTATCCGCAATCGACGGCCAGCGGTTGTCGGCGACTGTGACCAGTCTCGAACCCGTTTCGGGCTTCGTCATGACGTCGAGCGTGTTCACCTCCTTCCTGTCAAAGACTCCCCGTGTGGCTTTGCTTCTCCTTCAGAGTGTGACCGGGAAATTGCGCGACGCCGATCGCAAGCGCATCGAGTTCTCGGAGAGCGACTCCGTGGGGCGCGTAGCGAAGCGGCTCGTCGAGCTCGCCGAGCGGTTCGGGACGGGTGAAAGCGGGTCGATCGACATCACCCTTTCTCAGGAGGAGCTGGGGGGGTGGACCGGCGCTTCGCGTGAAGCGGTGAGCAAGGCCCTCCAATCGCTGCGCGGTCGGGGGTGGATCGAAACCAGCCGGCGTGCGATCACGATCAAAGACATCGATGCTCTCAAAAAGCGCGCGACGTAGCTCCTTCTAGCGACCTGCTCCCGGCACCACGTTCAACCGGTAAAAGTGCACGTTCGCGGCGTGTCGCTCGACGCAGAACGCGATGGCTTCCTCCGCCACAGTGCTCGTAGTGGCCCAAAAGCAGGGCCGAATGCAAGAGGAGGCGGCAATGAAGAAGCTCATCACGGGAATGGTGGTAGCGGTGTTGGTTGGAGCATCGAGCACGGCGCTGGCCGGGCCCGCAACGGGAGTCTCGACGTGCCAAGCGGTCCCGGTCGCGACCCCTGGGATCACCCTCTTGGGAAAAAGGGTCCCGTCCGTGTCTGGGATCAAGGTATGCGTGAACTCGAACACAGGGGCAGAGGTTGTTCCGGTGGTCGAGAACCAGCCGGCATGCGGATCGCCGTGCTTCGCCATACGGATCGACGGTCTTGCGGTCGACGAGGACATCACGGCATCGGTTGCTCTCTCGATCGACGGCGAGACTCAGGTGACCACGATCGACCCGGGGCACATCGGAGTGAACCCGATGCCCGAAACGAGCTTGTGCGTGGTGGGCGTGGGAACCCCCGACCCATGCACCGACCGGGTGCTTCCGCCGACGGACGTCTCGGCACGAGCGAATCGCAAAGGAGCTCGCCGGGTCGCTCTCACTTGGACTGCGGCGACAGCCACGGATAACACGACCGTCGCCGGATACCAGGTCTGGCGAAGCACGTCGGGCGAGGACGGAACGTTCCAGCAGATCGGGACGTCGACCACGACCGATTTCGCCGACCAGTTGGTGTCGAAGGGCCATTCGTACTGGTACTACGTGGTCGCATGGAATTCAGCGGGCCACTACAGCCCAGCGTCTGAGGTCGTGACTGCCACCGTCAAGTAACGATTCGCATGGATCAAGGCGGCGAAGAAAAGGGGGGCCCTTCGGGGCCCCCTTTTCAGTCAATAGGGTCGGAAGATGCCATCCACAGTGGTTTCGAGTATCGAAGAGCTTCCTGGGAGAGCTGCACGATTACTGAGCTCGACCCGACGCGCAGTCTTGGGGACCACGGATCCAGAAGGTTCGCCTCATCTTGTTCCAAGCGTCTTCATCGTTCTCGAAGGTGATCTCCTCGTTCCGATCGACGCGAAACCCAAAGCGTCAGCCAATCTGAAGCGTTTGAGAAATATCGCGAGGGATCCTCGGGCCACGATGCTGATCGACAGATGGGATGAGGAGTGGTCAAAACTCGAGTGGTTGATGATTCGTTGCATCGCGTCTCTTGAAAGCGTCAACCTCGAGACCGCAGCCACCGCAGAGCTCCTGCGACGCTACCCTCAATACGCGAACCTGACTCCGATCGAATCCCTCATACGGTTGCGGCCCACGAAGCTCACGTGGTGGTCGTGGACAGGTTGACTCCCGTACGCGCCGCCCCCGAGATAACGCATGAAGAAGTTCTTCGACCGTTTAGGAACTGGATCACGCGGCCTGGCGCAGGAAAGAGCCCGCTGACTGTTCGAGAGCGCTCAGCATCGACGCAACCGTGAGCTGCTGAGAGTCCTTCGAACGCGTCGCCGCGTAGACGTAGCGCTTCGGCTCGTCGGACGCCGCCAGACGATGAACCGAAACACCGGGCGGAAGCGATCCAAGAGCCAGCAGGGGAACCATCGCGACGCCAAGGCCTGCTGCCACGAAACCCAGAGTCGTGGCGAATTCATCGGCTTCGATTGAGAATCGCGGGGTAAATCCGGCCCGGGCGCACGACTCAGTAATAGTCGGTAGGCAATTACAGCGAGCGGACGCGGTCGCTACCCAAGCGTATTCCCTCAACTCCACCAGATTGATGGCGCGGTGACTCGCATGCGGATGGGTCTCAGGAAGCGCGATCCGATACGGGTCCTCGAGCAGAGGATGGTAGGTGATTGAGCCAGATTCGACCGTGATGGGAGTTTTAACCGCGATCACTGCCACTTCAATGTGGCCCATCTCCAACCGCTGCAACGCATCGCCGGTTTCTGCAATCACCAACTCGCTCTTCACGCCGGGGTGCCTTTGCGTGAAGTCCGCTAGCGCTTGAGGGACAACGGATGCACCCGCTGTTGCAAAGGCGGCCACCCGCATGCGCCCCGCTCGGCCTGATCGGAGTTTCTCGAGAGCTTCCTCGGCTTCCCTGACTTGTTCGAGGACAACCTCCGCGTGAGTCGCCAGCAGATCCCCTGCTTCGGTGGAGCGAATTCCTCTTCCCGACTTCCGGAACAACTCGATCCCCGACTCGCGTTCGAGAGCCGAGATGTTCTGGCTGATTGCGGATGGCGAATAGCCGAGTGCCGAGGCGGCGCCGGTGATGGAGCCATGGTCAAAAACGGCCTTGAACACGACCAGGCGGCGAACATCAATCATTCCAGCAATGCTACACGTTTGCTTAACACAAGTGAAGAAATATTCGCTTGTGCTTCAAGACGAGGTCATCCAGTATCAGGACTGTGGCCGTTCACGAAATAACCCAGGGGCTCCGACAGTGGTTGCGGCTCTCAATCGGGCTCATCGTGTTTGCACTGGGCATTTCGTTGATGGTGCGGGCACATCTCGGTCTCTCGCCGTGGGACGTCCTCCACCAAGCCATCAACGGACACACCCCGCTGACTTTCGGTCAAGTAGTAATCATCGTTTCGGTCGCTGCTGTCGCGCTTGGATGGCTGCTAGGAGTTCGGCCCGGGCCGGGCACGGTTGCAAACTCCATCCTCGTCGGCCTCGTCGCCGACCTCCTGCTGAGCTGGAAACTCCTTGGCAACCTCGTACAGGCAAGCATGCCTGCGCGCCTAACCTCGATGGTTATCGGAGTGGCGGCGATTGCATTCGGCACAGCCATTTATGTGGGGGCAGAGCTGGGAGCGGGCCCGAGGGACGGGCTCATGGTGGGCGTTGCGCGGCTCGCCGCCTCATCACCAGGTGTAGCTCGAGTCGCCATCGAAGCAACTGTTCTAATCGTGGGTCTCCTGCTTGGGGGAACAGTCGGGATCGGCACAATTGTTTTCGTACTGACGATCGGACCGGCCATCAACGCATCGTTCCGAATATTCGGTATGGAACCACCGAAACGGCATCGCTCGGGCACTTCTAGTGGAAGGAAGCACTTATGAGCGACGTCCTGTTCGGCCTCAACGTCCCGACGACTGCCGGCCCCCATACCGATCCGCTCGTCCTGGCCTCTCGGGCGGAGAGCGGAGGTTTCGATTTCGTGTCGTCGAACGATCATCCTTGTGGGACCCAGCCCAATTACGAAACGTGGACGATGCTGACATGGATCGCCGCGTCAACTCGACGGATACGCGTCGCGACACGCGTCCTCGGAGTGCCGTATCGGCCACCCGCGATGGTGGCCAAGATGGCGGAATCACTCGACAGGCTCTCCGGAGGACGGTTGATTCTCGGTCTTGGTGGTGGCTATTCCGATGATGAGTTCCGAGCTTTCGGACTAAAGGTTCCTTCACCTGCACAGAAAGTCGAAGGCCTCGAGGATGCGATCAACATCGCGAGAGGGTTGTGGTCCGAGACGAGGTTTACGTACGAGGGCAAGCATTACCAAACCAAAGATGCGGACATCACCCCGAAACCAGATCACGCGATACCTATCTGGCTCGGAACCTTCGGAAAGCGAGCTCTGGCGCTCACGGGGCGACTGGCTGACGGGTGGATCCCCTCACTCAGTGAAGACGCCTCACCCGAAAGGGTGCCGGCAATGCTTGAGACCATCGAGCGAGCGGCCGAGGACGCCGGCCGTGATCCGTCTGCGATCCGCCGCGTCTACAACCTTGAGGTCAACCTCAATGAGCGCGCCGACTCGGATCCTTATCTCGTCTCCGGCAGCTCGGAAGAAGTGGTTGACCGGCTTACCGAATTTGCGGGACTGGGCTTCGATGCATTCAATTTCGGTGTGGTCGGGGAAGGCTTGGACGAGCAACTCGATCAATTGTCACAGGACATCTTTCCTAAGGTTCTAGAGGCCGCCTGAGACCGACCACACAGATTTAGAATGTGGGGCCTGCGCCGTGATCGACCCTGAACCCGAGCATTCGGCCGACGCACGCGAGCGTGTCGAAGACGGCCTGCGGGGGCTTGGTAACGCGCTGCTCGTCCTTGTACTTGGCGAACAGCATCGCGCCGTAGATCGCCGCTCGGGCGCTGTGCGGCGGAAGCGAAAGCTTCCCCGTGCTGGTGAGCCCGTGCATGTCGCGGAACATCTGCTCGAAGCGCAGAGCGGGGCGGTGGGTATTGACGAAGACCAGTGGCTCGCCGGACTTGTTGTCGACGGTGTGGCGCGTTCCGGCGGGCACCGTGATGCTCTGGCCGGCCTCGAGCGTGGTCCACCCGTTGTCCATGAAGATGTCGAGTCGGCCCTCGCGCACGTCGAAGGTCTCCTCCGCGGTGTCGTGGACGTGGACCGGGGGTCCGCCTCGCGCCGGCCCGATGTGGTTGACGGTTTCGAGGTAAGCGCCGTCGCTGTCGGCTGAGGCCGTGGTGACCTCCCACCACATGTCTGCGCCTGGGCGAAAGTCCAGATGGCGCTGGTCGTGGGGCGCACTCATCGCAGCTCGGCCCCGGTGGACGCGCGGGCGGGCAGGGACTCGAGCGCCGAGGCCGCCGCCGGGGCTCCTCCGGTGCCGGCGAACGCCGTGGCGATCGCCTGGGCGCCGTCGCGCATCCCGATCGCTGCGTCGACGCTGAAGCGGAGCGCGCGGGCGCTTAGCGCGTCTGGCGCCACGCACGTGCCGGCCCCGACAGCAGCCACGCGTGTGGCGACCTCGAACTGGTCGCGGCCGAATGGCACGACGCATGCGGGCACGCCCGCTGCAAGTGTCTTCTGGACGATGCCCATGCCGCCGTGGCAGATCACGCAGGCGGCCTTCGCGAGCAGCTGTGCATGCGGCAACCAACGTGCGACGTGTGCGTTGGCCGGGGCGTTGAACTGGGCGGGAGCGTGCGCGGCGGTGCTCACGGCGACGACGACATTCTCGTCGCGGAACGCGTCGAGCGCCGTCCGGATAAGGGGTCCATCGTGCTGGAACTCGCTCGACACGCTCACGAGGATCAGGGGCGCGTCGAGCTCCGCGAACCAGGCCGGTTCGGGCGCCGGCGGCTCCCATACGCCCGGCCCGACGAACTCGAACGACGGCGGGAAGTCGAGGTCGAGCTCGAACGGGCGCGCCGTGTAGTACAGGTGAAGCGGCGCGCGCCACATCTCCTCCGGGCCAGTCAAAGGCGCGAGACCGACCGCGGTCCGCGGGCCGTTCATCACAGCCAGCCCCGGCTCGGGCGCGATCCCGAACGGCACTCGGGTGACCCACGACGGGATGCTTGGGTCCGGGGAGAAGCGCTGAAAAAGCGGCAGCCAGTGTGCCCATGGCAGCAAGGATGCCTCGGCCACCGCCGCAGCACCGACGGTCATGATGTCGATCAGTAGCGCATCCGGCTCGACGTCATCGATCGCCTGCCGCACGTCGGGCACCTCGTGGGTGGCACGGACCGCGAACGTCTCCAGAGCCTTGCCGACCCCCTCCTCAGGCGAGGACGCCTCGAAGTCACGCAGCGGCGCGTCCTCGATCTCGGGGGCGATCGCCTCCGCCTCGAGGCCGGCCGCGCGCAGGGCGCCGAGCTCAGAAGCCAACGTGCGCACGTGGACGTCGTGACCGCGCCCGCGCAGCTCCAGCAGCGTCGGAACGATCGGATACAGGTGTCCGCGGGCGGGCGAGGTGTACGCCATGTAACGAGCCATCAAGACCCTCCCTCGAGTCGGTTGATCAGATCGACGAGCGTGCGTTCGCAGTCAGCGCGGCTGAGCTTGAGATCCAGGCGCAGCAGCCGCCACGTGTAGACGTCCGTGAGCACGACAAGCGCAGCGATGCGCCGCGTGCGCTCCCCGCCGCGAACGCCCTTCAGTTGCGGTGCGAAGACGCGCTCGACCCAAGCCCAGTGCCACTCACGCCCGCCCTGCACCCATTCGGCGATCAGCGGGATGCGGTCCTCCTGCTCCAGCAGCCGCAAGCGATTTGCCCCCCAGTGCTCGTACTGGCCGACGACATTGGCGACCGCACCGGACACGTCCCCGACCGCGGCGGCCTCTCGATGGGCGACCATCTCGTCGCGCGCCACGTTCATCGCCTCGCCGAAGAGCGCCTCTTTCGAGCCGAACCGCCGCAGCACCGTCCGCTTCGTCACGCCTGCTTCCGAGGCGACCCCCTCTAGCGAGACCTCGTCATACGGATTGTCCGTGAACAACCGCAATGCGACCTCGAGCACGCGCGTGAGCGTCGCCTCGGCCGCCTCGGCACGAGCTCCCATCCGATACGGCCGCCGCTCCGCCTCGGACGCGCCATTTCGTGTCCCTATAGGTGACATTACGGCACCCACGGTGACATCAAAGAGGGCCACTGTCAAGCGACGGCGGGCAATCGCCCAGGAGCGGAGCCGCGCCAGCGCGCGTGT
>JBHELU010000291.1:0-3395 GCA_046262955.1 Actinomycetota bacterium
TCGGCTTGGGAGCGACTCCGCCATTTATTTGGGTGAGAAGCTCCAAGTGACGAGGAAGGATCTCCCGCTGATCTTCGTCGGAGCCGTAGATCGTCGAGACCACGTTTCCCGAGATGCAGCCATCTCCTATCAGCCATCCAACGTAGTGAGCAAACTCTTCCGTCCACTTCTCGGGGAGGTTCAGCGCAAGGTTCTTGTCATGCTTCCGGGAATATGCGTCTCGATTTGAGGAAACTGGAAATGCCCTTTCAGCCATCGGTGCTGGGGTCGGCAGGTCGACCAGTTGAACTTTGTCTCCTTCGGTTAGCTCGTCGGCCCTGACCCATACCCGATTCGCAGTCCAGAGTCGGTGGTTGGGTGTGCATCGAAGCGAGTGGCCGTCGCTGAATTCCAGTTTCACGATCTCGTTGATCCCCGTGATCATGAATTGAGTTGGCTTTGATAGAGAGACCGAGTGTGTCGGGGCATCGGGGTTCGTCACATTGTGTGTGTAAACCTCGAATGTTTCGCCTTGCTGAACGCGCTTGAACATGTCATCGAACCGAACAAGCCCCTTGTCGGTGTGGACTCGCGCATCGCCAGGGAAGCACGGGTTGGATCCGTTGATCCGATCCGTGTTCGGGCACGTGTGCCAGTCGTTGACGACCGTGTCGTACTGCATGCCCGGATCTGCGCACTGCCAGGCCGCTTCGGCGATCTCGCGCATGAGCTCGCGCGCTTTCACGGTCTCGATCGTTTCGCCCGTTCTGACGGCCTTCAACGACCAGTCTTTGTCGTCGATAACGGCCTGCATGAACTCGTCGGTGACCCGAACCGAGTTGTTCGCGTTCTGGTACTGGATCGAGTGACTGTCCTTGCCGTCGAGATCCATGTCAAAGCCGGCTTCACGAAGAGCCCGCGCCTTGTTCTCTTCGAGAGCCTTGCACCAGATGAAGCTCTTGATGTCTGGATGATCGACGTTCAGCACGACCATCTTTGCGGCGCGGCGGGTCGCGCCACCAGACTTGATCGTTCCGGCCGACGCATCTGCGCCACGCATGAAGGAGACGGGACCAGACGCGGTACCGCCGGACTTCAGGTGCTCTTTGGAGGAACGGATCTTGGAGAGGTTGATGCCGGAGCCCGAACCGTGCTTGAAGATCGTCCCTTCTTCGACGTACCAGTTCAGGATCGACGACATCTCGTCGTCTACGGACAGGATGAAGCAAGCCGCACATTGCTCGCTGCCCTTGGGGCGCCAGCCAACGTTGAACCACACCGGCGAGTTGAAGGCAGCTTTCTGGGTCACGAGCAGATGCGTCAGCTCGTCCTTGAAGACCTGAGCCTCGTCGGCTGCGAAGTAGCCGCGAGCAATTCCCTCTTCGTGATACCGGTTCACGACCCGATCGATCATCTGCTTGACGGATCGCTCGCGCTTCTCGGTGCCTTGCGTCCCACGGAAGTACTTCTGGGCAGCGATGTTGGTGGCGTTCTGCGACCACGCCTTGGGGACCTCGATCCCCTTCTGCTCGAAGGCAACCTCACCGGTTTGATAGTTCTGGATGACCGCGTCGCGGGTATCCCATTCGATCTCGTCGTAGGGATGCACGCCCTCGGTGGTGAAGAACCGGTTGATCCGAAGTCCGTCTTTGGTTGCCGTCGGCGAAGCCTGCGCCACGCTTATGTCCCCCTTCCGATGCCCCGAGAACGCTCCCGGGCCGCCCTCCAATTATCCCACCTCTGAGCAGGTCCTGACACCATATGTAGGGCCTCCCAGGGGTGCCACCACAACATGTGGTGGAATCACAAGGATGAAAGTTACGCCCGTGTTATGAGCGGGTCAAGAGTTTCCGGGAAGGTTTCGTCCCTATCTAGGGAGTCGGATCCGGGTCCCGGCGGGTGGGGGGGCATCGAGGTGGTTGAGCTCGAGGATCGCCTGGACGTAGGCCCGGGGATCGGCGCCCGTACGCGCGTAACGGCCCCCGATGTCCCACAGGGTCTGGCCGGGCTGCACGACTACTCCCTTGGGGGCACGACCCACGGAAGCAGGTGCCACACCGGAGGGCCCGGTCGCGAGCATGAAGGCAACGACCAGAGTGATCAGGACGGCCACGACAGTGAGACGTCGCCTCGCTATGACGGCTCGCCGGCGCCTGGCGCGAACGGCCGGGAACCGGTAGATGCGTGCCTCGAGCGTGCCCACCCGGAGCTCTTCGACCCTGACAGCCATTCTGGCCCCTCCTTCCGGCCCGATCTCGGGACCCTCTCAACCGTTTGACACGAGGCTATTCACGACCTGTGACAGGTTTTAGCCGGTTGGAGAGCCCGAACGTCTGTTCGTAACGCTATGCGAACGGGCGTTCGTATGTCAAGCGCAAATCGAACAGATGTTCTTGCACCGGACCCGTCGAATAGCTACACTGACCCGAACGTCAGTTCGGAAAACTGGAGGAAACCCATGGTGGAGGGCCTCACTCCCCGTCAGCGGGAGACGCTTTCGTACATAGCCGAAGCCGTCTCGGAGCGGGGCTATCCCCCGTCGGTCCGTGAGATCGGGGAAGCACTGGGACTGGCGTCGCCGTCGACGGTCCACTCGCATCTCCAACAGCTCGTGAAGAAGGGCTACCTACGGATCGACCCCACCAAGCCGCGCGCGATCGAGCTCCTCTACGACCCCGAAACCGGATTGGCCGCGGAACGGCGACCGGTACGTTCGGTTCCTCTTCTCGGTCGCATCGCTGCCGGCACTCCGATCATGGCTCAAGAAAACGTCGAAGAGGTCTATCCGATGCCGGCCGACCTCATCGGCGACGGGAATGTGTTCATGCTCGAGGTCCACGGTGAATCGATGATCGAGGCCGGGATCAACGACGGCGACTTCGTGATCATCCGACAGCAACCGACCGCGCACTCGGGCGAGATAGTGGCGGCGATGATGCCGAGCGACTACTCCGATACTCCCGAAGCGACCGTCAAGACGATCCGGCATCGGGGTTCGGCCGTCATGTTCGAGCCCGCGCATCCCACGATGCAGCCTTTCGAAGCTCCCTCCGGTACCGAGATCCTGGGGAAGGTCGTCGCGGTCTTCAGGAAGCTCTAAGCCGACGCGCTCAGGTAGCCGGTCAGCTCGGACATCATCGTTCGCGGCACGCGCGCAACGAGCCGCGTCCCACTTTCTCCGTACTCCTCTTTCAGGACTTCGCCTTTGTCGTGCACCCTCGCGACCAGGTCCCCGCGCGCGAACGGCACTTCCAGGGTCACCTCGATCTTGAGCCGAGCCAGCTCCTCTTCGATGTGGGCGACCAATTCATCCATGCCCTCACCCGTCGCGGCCGAGACGAGCACCGCATCTCGATGACGATCTGCGATCTCGCGCCGGCGCTCGAGGGACACCAGGTCGATCTTGTTCATCACGA
>JBHELU010000292.1:0-4024 GCA_046262955.1 Actinomycetota bacterium
ATCCTGATAGTCGTGGTCGCCGTCGTCGTGCTCGGGGCTTTGCTGATCGCCGATATACGCCGCGTTCGCCGCCCTAGCCACTAGCCGTTCGCGATCGCACGAACAGCGCGAGTGCGATCAAGACGACTAGACCGATGATCACGGGGACCCATGGGAACGAAGACCCCTTATCAGGATTAAGAGCCGCGCCACTCCCCTTGTCGTTCGAACAGTCGGCCTTGCCCGACACGGTGAACGAATACTGTCCGTGCTCGACGTGGCCGTCGTCGGCAGAAATCGATTTCCACACAACGTTCCAAAGACCGGGCTGCGCACTATCGCTAAGCGTGACGGCGATGGCCTTCCCGTTCACGGTCTGTCCTGAGTTCACGTTCTTCTTGCAGCCGTCGAGGACCCTGATGGGCGAGTCGACGGCGGGCGCCTCGGTGAACGAGAGCGTCGTTTGGGCAGGAACCGATGCCACCGTCGAGTTCGCAGCGGGATCCGACTTATCGAGTTCCGCATGTGCGAATGCGGTCGTTGGAGCAATGAGAATGACCGCGGTGAGTGCAAGAACGAGCCAGTGTTTGCGGCTCAAAAACACGTCCCCCTTCCAAATGAAAAACCTACAAAGAGATCCGATCAGATAACCACGGCCGCCAGCGGCGGCGCGCGCGTGCGCCACGAAGACGCATCGGATCCGGAAGAGAGAACGCGCTCCTCGGGGCACCACCAGGTCTGCGTGCGATCGCCGACCGGCGGGTCTGACAGCAATAGTCCGAGCACCTGGCCCGCTCGCCGCGCCACCCTCAGCAATATGGCGACGACGATCGCGACCACTAACTGAGCTGGAACTCCGATCCAGAAAGCTCGTTGGGTGAACAGCGATTGAGGCGACTCGTGCTCGACGACACGCTCGGCGATCTCCATGCAGACGAACAGCGCGAGCTGGATGGGAGCGAGGCGGCCGAACAAGGAAAGGGCTCTCGGTGCTGCATGGCGCGCCGCCATCCGGCCGCGCACGATCTGCAGGATGAGGCCGACGATCGCGAGCACGATCGCGGCCCTCACCGCCCCAGGCCAGTAGGCATGCCCGGTATTGGCAAGAGCTCGGGTCCGCGCGTGACCACCGAAGTAGCTGAGCCGGTAAGCGAGCTCGTGGCCGGCCACGGTCGCAGCCACGGCTGCTGCCGCCACCGCGCCCAAACCGCCGGTTGTTGCCGAGGATCCCGTGCTCGCTCTAGCCATCAAGGTGAAAGCTTCTCAGAATCTCGTAGCGAGCACCGCGAGGTGACAGGTGGCTCGAGAAGAGCTCGACCCCTTCGAGCCGGAACGTGGGGTTGCCGAGCGTGAGCTCGGGTAGCGGCTCCCGGTGGGGCGCGGGGGTCCGGAACCGGGCCAGGGTCAGATGGGGCGAGAAATCCCGGTTCTCTGGGGTCACCCCGAGAGGCTCGAACACTTCGTCGAGCCTCTTCGCCAGGGGGGCCATGACCCCACCAGGATCCTCGAGCCCGGCCCACAGCACGCGGATCCGTCTCTGGGAAGGGAATGCACCCAGGCCCACGACTGAGATATCGCCGGTCCGACAGCCTTCGACGGCGGTCGCGATGGCGTCTTCGGCCCGGCCCAGCTCTGATCGCGGGAACCAACCCACGAATTTGAGGGTGATGTGCTGGTTCGCCACCGGCGCCCATCTCGCCTTCGGGAACGCAGGCTTGAACGGCTCGATGAACACGGACAGCTCCTGAAGGATGTTTTGGGGGACCTGGGCCGCGACGAACAGCCGGACCTTGTCGTCGCTCACCGAGGCGATCAGCCCTGGATCAGGCGGCGGCCTAGATCGAGGGCCGCGGTCGCCGCGGTCGCGCGGATGTGATCGCGATCACCGTAGCCGCGCACGAGGCGGGCCTCCGTTCGGCCCCCGAAGGTTGCTCCGACCCAGATGGTGCCCACCGGTTTGCCCTCTTGCTCCGCCGGGCCGGCAACACCCGTTGCAGATACGCCAAGGTCCGCGCCCAGCACCTGCGCGGCTCCTTCGGCGAGAGCCTTGGCGGCCTCTTCGGACACGGCACCGGGGCCCTCGAGGATGCTTTCGGGAACGCCCGCGACCGCATGTTTGGCTTCGTTCGTGTAGCAGACCAGCGCGCCTTTGAAGAAATCGCTCGAGCCTCCGGCGGCAGTCAACTGTGCGCCGATCAATCCGCCGGTCAACGACTCGGCTGCAGCGATCGTCATCTGTTTGCTGCGCAGGAGCTCGCCCAGCGCCTCGGCCACGTCGCCTTCGGTGCCGGGCAGCGCGTCGCGTCCAAGCTTCCCGCGGATGTCGTCTTCGACCGGTGCGATCAACGCAAGCGCTTCCGACTCCGTTGCTGCTTTGGCCGTGATCCGCACCTTGACGCGGCCGGAGCCCGCCAGATAGGCGATCGTCGGATTCGTTTGCGCGTCGACGATGTCTTTGATCTTGTCGTGGGTTGCCGACTCACCGAGGCCGATGACCAAGATCTCGCGCGAGACGATCGATCCGCCGCCGGCGCGCTCTTTGAGCATGGGAACAACCGTCTTCTGCAACATCGCCGACATCTCCCACGGGACGCCGGGCAACGCGAAGATGATTGTCTCGTCGTGCTCGAGCCAGAAACCCGGCGCGGTCCCTTCCGGCGAGATGGGCGTCGCTCCCTTTGGAAGATCCGCTTGCTGCAGATTCGACTCCGGCATCTTCCGACCCATCGATTCGAAGATGCTGCGTACCTGCTCCGCGAGTTGCGGGTCTCGCTCGATCGAGCTTCCGGTTGCCTGGGCGACCGCCTCACGGGTGAGGTCGTCGGGAGTCGGGCCGAGTCCGCCCGTGATGATCACGCAATCCGAGCGAGCGATCGCGGAGCCGATCGCGTCTGCCGCACGGTCCAAGTTGTCGCCGACGACCACGTGCATGTAGACGTCGACACCTGCTGCGGCGAGTGCAAGCGAGATCTTCTGCGCGTTCGTGTTGGCGATCTGCCCGAGAAGAAGCTCGGTCCCGACGCCGATGATCTCCGCGTTCACGCGGTCGCCTTTACCGATGAGCGCGCCGACATCAGGTATTGGGCCCCGGTGTAGAGGGTCACGACGAGAGCTAGTCCAAGCCAGACCCAGTGCATAGCGTTTTTAGATTCCCACGGCAGAACCCACCACGAGACCATGCATAGCTGAACGACCGTTTTGACTTTGGCGCCACGCGACGCCGGTAACCTGCCTCCAGACGAGACGACTCGAGTGCGGAACGCAAGGATCCCAACCTCTCGAGCCGCGATCACGATCGCTGCCCACACAGGGAAGTCGCGCGTGGCCACGAGAGCCACGAGGGCGGCGCCGATCAGTAGCTTGTCCGCCAGCGGATCGAGGAACTCTCCTGTCTTCGAGATCGAATCGTTGCGACGAGCTAGATACCCGTCGATCAGGTCTGACATCGAAGCTACGAAGAACAACGCAAACGCCGCGTAGGCGGCACCATCCGAGTGCCCGTAAGCGAGCAAGATGAATGCCGGAACCATCAGGATGCGCGCGACGGTGATGGAGTTCGGCAGGTTCATCGGGACCGGAGCGTATCCAACCCTCGAGCGAATCCAGTGCCACTAGGCTGAGCGGATGGCGCCAGAAGGAGACCCGCCCGACGGCCGGATCGGATTGTTCCCCTTGGATCTCGTGCTCGTGCCCGGAGAGCGCCTTCCGCTTCACATCTTCGAGGACCGATTCAAGGACCTGATCGGCCGGTGCATCGAAGAAGACTCCGAGTTCGGCGTCGTGCTGGCAGAAGGTGAAGGGATGCGGTCCATCGGAACGACCGCGCGCATCACCGAAGTGGTGATGCGTTACCCCGACGGAAGGATGGACATCGTCACCACGGGAGCGCGGCGATTCGTCGTCCTCGATGTGACGCCGAGCGATTCGTTCCTCGTGGGGAACGTCCAGATGATCGAGGACGAGGATCCCGACGGTGTCCTGGAAGAACAGATCGATAAGTGTGTCGCTGCGTACCTATCTCTCGCGGAAACCGTGGGGGCCGAAA
>JBHELU010000293.1:0-4150 GCA_046262955.1 Actinomycetota bacterium
CGCCTCGTCTCGGTGTCGATCGCCATCCCAAAAACGGTGTTCACCAGTGACAGCCCGTCAGCACCTGCTTCGATCGCGGCCCCCGCGATGTCGACGATCGAAGTCACGTTCGGCGACAGCTTCGGGAAGACCGGGATCCTCTTCAGCGAGTTCTTGACTCCGCTAACTACGTTGCTGGTCGCCTCTTCCGAGTGCGCAAACATGTTCGATTTGTCCTCGAGGTTCGGACAAGAGATGTTGATCTCGACTGCGCTGATGCGCATGGCGCCGGTGCGCAACTTGTCGGCTATGCGGACGAATTCGTCGACCGTGTTTCCTGCGATCGAGGCAACGACGGTTGCCTCTTTCTTCAAGAGCCACGGAAGATCCTCGGAGAGGAAGTGATCGACGCCCTTGTTCTGGATCCCGATCGCATTGAGCATGCCCGAGGGCGTTTCACACATCCGAGGGGTGGGCTTTCCTTTCCATGGAGTAAGGGTCATCGACTTGACGATCACTCCGCCGAGCGCCGACAGGTCCACGAACGCGGAGCCTTCTCGGCCCGCGGCGAATGTGCCCGAGGCAACAAGAACGGGATTCTTCAGCTCCAAGCCGCCGAGCTTGACGGGGATCGGGCCCATCTTCTTCTCGGTCATCTAGCTCGCCTACCTAGTTCCCCGGCGGAGCGAGCTCAGCCATGCCCTCGTCGAACACCGAGTGGCGCGTTGGTGTGCCCCCCGGCGTCAACTCGGCTTGATCCGCGGAAACGGCGACGCTCTCGCCGTCCCACACCACACGCGCTCCGTTGAATACCGGTCCTTCGGTGCAAGACCGCGCGAAAACGACGTCGTCGTCGTCTGACTTCTTGCGCGTCCCGTGCAGAGGCATCACGCAAGTCATGCAAACGCCATAGCCACATCCCATGAGCTCTTCGACCGCGACCTGGATCGGTACGCGTTGCTCGATGCAGACCTTCGATACTGCTGCCAGCATCGGGTGAGGACCGCAGGTGTAGACGGCTTCGGTGCCACAGCGTTCCATGGTCTGCGCGAGCACGTCGGTGACACGGCCCTCGTCACCACTGGATCCGTCTTCGGTCGTCGTTACACAGACCGAGGACAGCCGGCGCGCTTCGATGGCGTTCAGCAGCAGCTGCGAAGTTCGAGCTCCGAGGATCACATCGACCCTGTGTCCTTCGTTCCGCAACTCGTCCGCCAAGAAGAACAAAGGAGTTGCTCCGATACCCCCGCCCACCAGCAAGCAATGTGCACGCCGTTTGGGCATCACGAAGCCGTGGCCCAGGGGACCGATGAGATCGACCATGGCGTGTGGAACGAGCTGTGACATGTATTCGGTGCCCGGACCACGGATGTCGAACACCAGCTCGACCGTGGATGCCCAGCCGCCTCTCTTGTGAACCCGATACACGGAGAACGGTCGCCGCAGGATGTTTGCGCGGCCCTCGCCACACTTCACGTTGACGAACTGACCCGGCTTGATCTTCTCACCGATCTCCGGCGCAACCACCGTGAGGGAGTGATAGTGCTCGCCGTATTTCTTGTGCGACAGCACCTCACCGGTCGAAAGAAGCATCAGTGGCGCACCTAAGGTTCCACCACGGCAAGGTGTGCTTGCAGAGCGCGCACGCCGATAGATGCCTGGTTCATCGCTTCGATCCCCTGAACCGCCGCTGCCATGGCCGCGATCGTTGTGATACAGGGAACTCCCGCCTGTACCGCGGCAGTCCTGATGAAGTAGCCGTCCGAGCGGGCGCCTCGTCCGAAAGGCGTGTTGAAGACCATCTCGACGTCGCCCGAAGCGATCTTGTCGATGACGGTGGGTTCGCCATCGGTCGAGCCCGAGACCTTGTTGATGATCTCGACATCCAGCCCGGCTCGTCTCAGGACCAGTGCCGTCCCTCGCGTTGCGCAGATCTCGAAACCAAGATCGGCCAAACGTTTCGCTGGGAAGATCACCGAGCGCTTGTCCCTATTGGCGACCGAGATGAAGACCGTTCCTGTCGTCGGCAGCTTGACCCCAGCCGCGATCTCAGCTTTCGCGAACGCACGGCCGAAGTTGGAGTCGATGCCCATGACCTCCCCGGTCGACCGCATCTCGGGACCGAGCGTTGTGTCAACGCCGGGGAATCGTTCGAAAGGCATCACCGCTTCTTTCACGGCCACATGATCGATCCCTTCGTGGCCGACGGCACGAGGGGGCACGAGGCCCTCTTCGCGGAGTTCGGCAAGCGTTGCGCCGAGCATCACGCGCGCGGCCACCTTGGCCAGCGGCACATCTGTAGCTTTGGAGACGAACGGGACCGTGCGAGACGCACGTGGGTTCGCTTCGAGCACGAACACGCGGTCGTCTCGAACCGCAAACTGGATGTTGATCAAGCCACGCACATCTAGAGCGCGCGCGATCGCATCGGTGTGTGAGATGACCTCGGCAACCTCGTCCTCGCCAAGCGTGAACGGCGGAACTGCACAGGCCGAGTCGCCGGAATGGATCCCGGCCTCCTCGATGTGCTCGAGCACACCGCCGACGTAAAGGTCCGTCCCGTCGAACACAGCATCGCAGTCCACCTCGACCGCGCCTTCCAAGAAGCGGTCGACCAGTACCGAGTGCGCGGGAGAGACCTCTGCAGCCGTCGTCATGTACGCGTTGAGAGAAGACTCGTCGTAAACGATCTCCATCGCGCGGCCCCCGAGCACGTATGAAGGTCGCACCAGCACCGGGTAGCCGATCGTTTGCGCGATGGCGCGCGCTTCGGGGATCGAGCGAGCGATCCCATAAGGCGGATGTGGCAGCGCGAGGTCCGCCAGGACGGCGCCGAAACGCTCGCGGTCTTCGGCTCGATCGATCGCGTCGAAAGAGGTGCCGAGGATCCGAACGCCGGCCCCCTCCAATCGCCGCGCAAGCTTGAGGGGCGTCTGCCCTCCGAGTTGCACGATCACACCGATCGGATGCTCGCGCTCGACAACGTTCATCACGTCTTCGAACGTCAGCGGCTCGAAGTACAAGCGGTCCGACGTGTCGTAGTCGGTCGAGACGGTCTCGGGGTTGCAGTTGAGCATGATGGTCTCGAATCCGGCATCGCGCAGTGCGAATGCCGCGTGGACGCAGCAGTAGTCGAACTCGATACCCTGTCCGATCCGGTTCGGCCCCGAGCCCAGGATCAACACCTTCTTACGATCGGAATCCGAGACCTCGTCTTCGTCTTCATACGTGGAGTAGTGGTACGGGGTCAGCGCCTCGAACTCGGCCGCGCAGGTATCCACCGTCTTGTACGTCGGGACGATCCCAAGAGATATCCGGAACGAGCGAGCCTCGTCTTCCGACGTCCCCGTGTACGCCCCGATCTGAGCGTCGGAGAAACCCAGGCGCTTGGCCTCGCGCAGCTGGTGCTCGTCGAGCAGCTTCAGCTCGCCGGCATTCTTCAGCTCGCGCTTCATCGCAACCAGACGCTGCATCTCGGAGACGAACCAGCGATCGATCTGCGTCGCGGCCACGATTTCCTCGACGTCTGCACCCATGGTCAGGGCGCGCTCGATGGCGAAAAAGCGGCCCTCGGTGGGCCGCGCGAGCTCGCCGACGGCTTCCACCGGATCGGACTCATAGACCAGCGGGCACAGACCGGGATGTCCCTGCTCGAGAGAGCGGAAGCCTTTCTGCAGCGCCTCGCCGAATGTGCGACCGATCGCCATAACTTCACCAACGGACTTCATCTTGGTGCCGAGGCTCTGATCGGCCGCGGGAAATTTCTCGAACGCCCAGCGCGGGATCTTGACGACGACGTAGTCGATAGACGGTTCGAACGACGCCGGGGTCTTCTTGGTGATGTCGTTCGGGATCTCGTCGAGCGTGTTACCGACTGCCAGCTTCGCGGCGATCTTGGCGATCGGAAACCCGGTGGCCTTGGACGCCAGTGCACTCGATCGCGACACGCGTGGGTTCATCTCGATGATCACCCTGCGTCCGCTGGTTGGATGAACGGCGAACTGAACGTTCGATCCTCCGGTCTCGACTCCGATCGCACGCATCACAAGAGCACCGTCATCGCGCATCTGCTGGTACTCGACGTCCGTCAGAGTCATCGCGGGAGCGACCGTGATCGATTCGCCGGTGTGCACCCCGATCGGATCGACGTTCTCGATGGGGCAAACGACCA
>JBHELU010000294.1:0-11229 GCA_046262955.1 Actinomycetota bacterium
TTCGTGAGCGACCACAAAGAGGACCTCATCATCAGAGTGTCCTTGTAGGAGGGTGTCGTAGAGCACCAGCCGGCGAGAAGAACCGAAACCGGCAACGTACGCGTTCTCCGTGACGCTCCGCTTGCTCGCGTCTGCGACCAGAACTCGATCGATAGGAACTCCCGCTTCATCGGCGATCTGGTGGATGCGCGTGTTGAGAGGTCCATCCGGTAATGGAGTGAATCGATTGAACAAAGGAGTGATCACGATCGGATAGAGGTAGACGATCGCGATCGTCAGGATGCTTAGCCCCGCCCACGCCCACAGCCACCAGAGTCGCGGCTGCCAGCGCACCGCGCCGAAGAAGGCGATGGCTGCGATCGCGACGGTGACGCCGGTGACAAGTAGTGAGCGCGCCTGGTCGGAGATCCACCCACCGACAGACTGGGTCGAAAGGTGCCACGCCTGCTGGCTGACATATCCGCGGATATAGGCCGCCGGCAACGTCACCAAGGTAACGATAAGAAGCACCAGCAGCACGGTTGCGATGGCCGCGAACGGCCATGGCACGAACCGCTCGACCCGATCGACGAAGCCCGCGATCGGACGACGCAGCATCACCAACGTCAGGATCGTCAGGCTCATAGTTACGACGAACGCGACGTATCCGCCGCGGGCGAACGCACCGTGTTGCGCGATCTCCTCTGACGTGAAGTGAGCACCCAGTGACGGGTCCGTTGCGCTTTGCGGTGGTGTGAAGTTACGTAGCGCAGCCGGGGCCCGCGATGCCAATGCGACGATCCCGGCCCCCGCCACCGCCGCGATCACGAGGATCACCGTGGCTTTCCATGCGCTCACCCGAGCAGAGTGCCACGAGCAGGATGTCAGGACGCGCGGTCCACCGATCGAGCTGCCGGCGGAGACGATCCCAGCTCCGTCTCCCTCTCTTCGCCTGGGTCGCGGCGCCGGAAACGGAGGACCGGGATCAATCCGGCCCCCGCAAGAGCCTGTAAGGGCGGGTCGAGATCTTCGTCGATCTCGAGCGGCCCGGTCGGGGGATGCAGCAGCGCCGTCACGAGGCAGTCGTCGCACTGGTCCGTCTGGTACATCTCGCACTCGGAACACTCGATCTTCATGTCACCCTCCCCGTGCTATCGATCACGGGACACACGTTAGAGAGGAGGTACGACAGGTTTTGGTCGCGGAGCTCCCTACTTGAGTAGGGCTAGGAGCTGGTCCGATGTGGCGATCGTGGCCCCCAAGGCGGCCGCGCGGCGCTGGAGCTCCCTGTCGTTGGTCGCCACGATGACGGGGTCCGGCGGCATCCCCTCGAGCTTTGCGATGAGGTGATCATCCGCGATCTCGTCGTGCCGTGAGTACTCGATCCGGATGCGCCCTCGGGTCCGTCGGGCGGTCCCCGGAGGCACGTCTGAGCCATCGAAGACGACGATTCCCGTCGCTCGCTTCGTGCGGATCAACGTTGCCAGGTCCTCGATCAGGCGGTGGCGACGGTCGGCCAGATCGCGCACCGTTCCTCGATCTCTGGTCAGAACGACGTTGTAACCGTCCACCATCAACTGCACACCGGGGACCTGAAGCCATTCGTCAAGGGTCGCGGGATCGTCGTCCAACCGGCCTTTCGGAGCACGTAGCGGTTTGCGCGGGCCCTTTCTTTCAGGTGTGGTCGCAGATCGCGTAGCCCGCGGCGCCGGTCGGGGTTTTTCCTGCGCGGCCCTTAGCTCCTTACGAACGTCAGAGAGCTCGCGCCGAACCTCTTTCAACTCGCGCTTCGCTTCTTCGGCTGCCTCGCGAGCACGCGCCACCTCGCGCTCCGACTTCCGGCGCTCTTTCTCGAGTGCCTGGGTAGCGCTCGATTCGCCCTTGCGTGCTTCGGCGAGCAAGCCTCGTAACTTTTCTATCTCTGCATTAGCGCGATCGAGCTCTCTTGTAGCGGCGCGGTGGTCGGCGCGTGACTCGTCTCGTTCGTCGCGCACTCTTCGAAGATCTTCTCGAGCTTTGTCTGCCCGAAGGCGGTCGCGCTCGTCGGTGCCGGTGGTCGTTTTCGGAGCTTTCTTCGGAGCAACAGGTTTCTTGATAGATGCGGTCAAGGCGGCGAGACGATCGTTCCTGTCACCATCGCTCGACAACGCGATCCGTAGAGCCTCAGATTCGGTTCGCTTCAGGGAAGGCTTGGTCTTTTCCAACCACTGCGCGATGCGCGCTCGCTGAGCATCGTCGTCTAGAAGGCCCAGAACGGCCGGCGCGTGTTGCGTTAGAGCTTGGGGCCGGAACTCTCGCAGCCTTCGTACGGTCGGCGGTAGGTCGCTGGGCTGAGCACTGCGCAGATACGCACCAAGTGCCCTGACGAGAACGGGAACAGCTTCCCGCGGCACGAACACTAGACAACTCCGCGGGAGCGCAATTCTTCGAGAGCGTCCGGCTCCACGCCGATCGATCCGAGAACTTCCGAAGTGTGTTCCCCCAGCCGCGGAGGCTCGCGGCGTACCAGCGCAGCGCGCGATCCCGAGATCTTTATCGGGTTGCCGACGTGCCGCCACGCCTGCCCTGCGACCGACCCGTCCACGACCATCTGACGCTCGTTCACCTGTGGGTCCGCGAACGCTTCTTCGAAATCGTTAACCGGAGCGACACATGCATCGACGTCACCGAGCGTCTCCATCCACTGAGCCCGGGTCCGCTGGGAGAACAACACCTCTAGTTCCTCGATCACTTGATCCCGCCGCTCCCCCATCGCGAACCCGTCGTTGATCAAGTCATCGCGATCGATAGCGGAACAAAGGGCGGTCCAGAACTGTGGTTCGAGCGCTCCGACCGCCAGCCATCCGTCCGAAGCGGGATAGATCCGGTAGCAGGGATACGCCCCCGACAGATGCATCCGCTCCCGCAACGGTGGCTTTCCGGTTGCAAAGAACTCTGCAGCGTGGATCGACAACCACGACGTGATCCCGTCCTGCATCGAGATGTCGCAGAAAGAGCCCTCACCGGTTGCATCTCGCTTGTGGAGCGCGGCCAGGAGCGCGATCACCGCTGCCATCCCGCCTCCGCCGAGATCGCCGATCTGAAGACCGGGGATCGAGGGCTTGTCTTCGGCCCCCATGATCGAGAGCGCTCCGGCGAACGCCATGTAATCGACGTCGTGTCCCGCAGTCATCTGTCGAGGCCCGTCTTGCCCGTATCCCGAGATGGCGCAGTAGATAAGCCCGTCATTAACGCTTTTGAGCCGCTCCCAACCGACTCCGAGGCGGTCCATCACTCCCGGCCGGAAAGACTCGACGACGACATCTGCCTTGCCGGCGAGCTTCACGAACAAGTCTCTGCCTTCGTCGCTCTTCAGGTTCAGAGTTATCGATCGCTTGTTGCGGTTCAGCGCTATGTGCGCGCTCGAGAACTCTCCGACGATTGGGGGCGTCCACCGGATGTAATCGCCCTTCCCCGGTTCTTCGACTTTGACCACGTCGGCACCGAGATCTGCGAGCAGCAACGTGGCATAGCCGCCCGGCAGCAACCGGGTTAGATCAAGGATGAAGAGCCCGTCGAGGGGGCCGTCGCTCAAGCGTGCTCGGTCGCGTCGGCAGGCGTCTCAGCGACCACCGCGTCGGAAGAGCCGCACCATCGACACACGACTTTCTCTACGTGGCGTTCGAGCACTTCTTCCTCGTCGATCGAGACCTCACCACCCAGAGTGAAATGGTGGAACGCGCGCACCTTTTTGCTTTCGAACACGTCGAAGCGAGTCTTGTTGCCACATGCCTCGCACCTGTAAGCGGTCACGAATCGTTCCCGGTACGGCTGACCGTGAAGACAACAGCGTCGTCGGAGATCTCTCCGAAGTTCTGCGCAGCGCTGAAGATCTTCTCTGCCAGAGCACGACCCGAGTTGTCCTTTCCGAACCATGACAACGACGCCACGATCCGATCGCGCCCGTAGAGCTCGGTTCCCGAACGCGCTTCCGACAATCCGTCGGTAAACGTGAGCAGCGTGTCCCCCACGTCGAGCACCAGGCTTTCTTGCTCGAAGTGCTGGTCTTCGAAGACGCCGACCAACCCACCCGGAACGTCGATGACGTCGACCTCGCCGGCCTTCGCTCGATAGATCAAGGGTGACGGATGCCCTCCGCGAGCAAGCACGATGTTTCCCGTCGCCGCGTCGAGAACTGCGTAAATGAGGGTGGTGAAGCGATCCTCTTCGAAGCTCTGAACGAGCGCGTTGTTCAAGTGGAACAGAACCGACGAGGGAGCCGAGTTCCTAGTCGCGAACGCGCGAAGCATGTACTTCGCCATTGCCGTTTGCGCGGCTGCTTCGGCACCCTTTCCCGACACGTCTCCCACCACGAGGGCGTAGGTGCCTTCGGACAACTCGAAGACGTCGAAGAAGTCGCCACCCACATCGGCTTCGCCGGCAGCGGCTTCATAGAGCGTGCCGATCTCTATGCCTTCCATCTCCGGGGTTTCGGTGACCAGCAGCCCCTTCTGCAAGCTGCGCGCGACCGTTCGCTGCCGTTCGAAACGGCGAGCGTTCTCGATCGCCATAGCTCCTTGGGCGGCCAGCACGCCGATGGCTTCGATCTCTTCGGCATCCGCGCCGAGCGGGCGAGAGAAATACGCCACGATCGCACCCGTTATCGATCCGGTTTCTGTCGACCGGATCGGAGCCGCTATCGCAGCAGTTGGGCTATCGACCGAGTTCGACGTTTCGGCCAGGTCTGGGACGCGGATCGTTCTGTTTCTCAATTCACTCCACTGCGTATCGCTTAGGTCCAGGCGCGACAGTCGTTCTGGGAGCCGCCCTGCGTGTCCGTTCAGACCGGCGGCGATCAAGTGATCGCTGGATTGATCGAGGAGGTAGACGGTCGCGTACTCGGCGTCCAACAACTCCGCTGCACCCGAGCCGATCGCTTCGATGACATCATCCAGACGAAGCCTCGACCCGATCCTCTTTATGAGCTCGCTAAGCGTGCGCAGAAGATTGAATTGACGCGCGTTGGACAGGGCGACACCGACCTGGCGGCCGATCCCTCGTGCCAGCGCGTGCTCTTTCCCCCCGAACTGATGAGGCTCCTCGAAGATGACGCCGATGCCCCCGAAGTCGTCTCCCCACCGGATCAGAGGGATGGCTACGTAGGAGCCGACGCGTCGGGTTACGGCCTCTTCTTCGGAGACGTAGCCGTCTGATACGGGATCCTCGGAAAGGATCGGGGTGCGCTCGGCCATGGCCTTCCGCAGCACCGGCAACCCGGTCTCCTCGTTAGAGGACTCCCGCAAGGCCGCTGCTCCCGCGGGCTCGAAGCCGAAATATGCCTGCAGCTCGAAGCGCTCGCCCCCGGAGTCACTCGTGACGGCGAATGCGCGGTCCGCTCCCAGGAGATCGGGAACCATCCGGGTAGTCAGCTCGAGGGTGTCCTCGATCGCGCGGACCTCGGCGAGTGCTGCCGACAGCCCCAGAAGAACGTGCGCTACCTCGGAGTCCTCGCGTAAGGACTCGAGCGTTCGCTCGAGCTCTTCGAGTTGATCCCCAGGGGTAATCGCCGCGTCGTGAGCCACATATGCACTCTAATCTCCGGCCCGCCTTACCCCCTGGTCAGGAGGCGGTTCGCCGAGCTCGTTGGACACCTCGATCAGAAGCCCCAGCCCGTCGCGAGCGGAACCGGAATCGATGGTCTCCTGCGCCAGACCGACACCCGACGCCATGTCCGGCGCACGACCCGCCGCAATGAATCCTGCCGCGGCATTCAGCACCACGATGTCACGCTGAGGGCCGGTCTCTCCATCGAAGATGCGCCGGATCGTTGCCGCATTCTCGTCCGGGCTACCTCCTGCCACTTGGTCGAGCTCCGCGTGGGGCAGGTTCAATTCGGCTGGGTCGACGACCCACTTATGTAGCTCACCGTCTTTCAACTCGACGACGTCGGAAGGCCCGGTCGTAGTGAGCTCGTCGAGCCCGTCACGACCGTGGAACGCGACGACGTGCTCGCTGCCCAGTAGCGCGAGCGTCTGCACCATCGGCTCGACCATATTCTGGTCGGCCACTCCCAATGCCTGACGCCGCGCCCCGGCCGGGTTCGTGAGGGGGCCTAGGAAGTTGAAGATCGTCGGTATCCCGAGTTCCCGGCGTGCGGAAGCCGTATGGCGCATGGCCGGATGAAACATGGGAGCGAAGCAGAAACCCATCCCCGCGCGAGCGATGCAACGCTCGACATCGATAGGGGCGAGGTCGATCTTGACGCCGAGCGCTTCGAGCACGTCTGCCGAGCCGCACCTCGATGAGGCCGCTCGGTTGCCGTGTTTGGCAACCTTCACCCCGGCGCCGGCGCACACGATCGCCGCAGCGGTCGAGACGTTGAAGGTGCCGGCGCGGTCACCGCCGGTTCCACATGTGTCCAGCACCGGTCCACCCACCGAAACCTCGGCGGCGAACTCACGCATCGTCCTAACGAGGCCCGCGAGCTCGGCACTCGACACCCCTTTTGCTCTCAAGGCGACGACGAAGCCCGCCATCTGCACGGGGGTCGCCGCCCCATCCATGATCTCGAACATGGCGGCGGCAGCCTGATCCTGTGACAACGATTCGCCCGCGAGAAGCGTCGATAAGACGTGAGGCCATGAGAAATCGTCCCTCCTTTCCGCCATCACGGGGCAAGGACCTTCGCGAACGCAAGCGCGTAGGCCAGCGCTCCATCTGCGAGCTCCTCGAGCTCGATGAACTCGCGGACGGTGTGCGCGACGCCGATGTCGCCCGGCCCACACACCAGGACGTCGATGCCGGCTTCGGCAAAGAACCTGGCGTCGGACGCTCCTCGGAAGCCTGCGAGCTCGGCTGGTTTCTCGAGCACCTCGCGCACCGCGGAAGTTACGTGTCCGACGAGCGGCGCACTCTCGTTGACCTCGAACGGCGGCGCGTAGAACTCGAGATCCACCGTGGCGTCGATGTCCGGGAACGTTTCACGCGCGAGGTCCACTGCCCGTTCGATCGAAGCAACTACGTCTTCTTTGGTTTCTCCGGGGATCGTCCTGCGATCGACTTCGATCGTGCAGCTCGACGGGACCATGTTGACCTTGCTCCCTCCCGCGATCGTGCCCACGTTGAGACTCGGTCCGCCGACGACGGGGTGAGAGATGTCGGGAAGTGTCTGCTCGAGACAACGGACGATCTCGCTCATGTGCTTGATCGCGGAAACACCGCGCTCGGGGGCCGAGCCATGAGCCGCCACTCCGGTCGTTGTGATCCGGATCCACGACGCGCCGCGCTGCGCTCGCACGATCCTGAGCGAAGTGGGCTCTCCGACTATGGCGACATCTGGATGAAGAGTTCCGTCGGCCACGAGACGACCCGCTCCCTTGAAGCCCATCGTCTCCTCGTCGGCAACGAGCTCGAGCTCGAGGGTTCCCGCAAGCGACACCTCCGCGTCCAGCAGGATCTGCGTTGCCTCGATCGCGGCAGAGACGGGGCCTTTGGCGTCGGACGATCCGCGGCCGTAGAGGTTGCCGTCCGACACCACCGCTTCGAACGGCGGATGAGACCACTCCGTGTGTGGACCCACAGGGACGACGTCGATGTGCGAGCAGAAGCCCAGAGTCGGGCCGTCGCCGAAAACTTTCCTTGCGATGACGCTGGGGCGACCGGGTTCGATCTCGACCGTTCGCACTTCCATCTCGAGCGAGCGGCACATCTCTTCGGCAACGGCGGCGGCACGCGCTTCCTCACCCGGCGGGTTCTCGGAGGCCGCCTGCACAAGCCGGCGCAACCGCTCGGTCAGCCGGTCCGCGTCGAGATGAGCTCTCAGATCACCGGCCGACACCATCATGCTCTGCAACACTGTCGCATATGACTCCGTATCAATTCTTTCTGGGTGCGGTGTTGTTCGTTTGGCCGCTTGCCATCTTTGCCCTGCTGTATCTCATGAGCAGGTTAGAACGCTACGTGTCCCGCTCGGCCGCGGAAACGCCAGAGGAGGCCGGTCTCGAACCCGTGGCAGGCGAGACTCCCGAGCGAGAGGTCAAGATCGTCTTTGGAGACGAGGTCGTCGGCCAGTCGAAGTGAGCCCAGGACCTTTAAAGAGCGGCGATGCACTCGATCTCGACCCGAGCGCTCTTTGGAAGGTCCTTGACTGCGAACGCTGCCCGCGCCGGAGGCGCCGACCCGGCGAAGCCTGCGTAGGTCTCGTTGAACTCTGCGAAATCACCGATATCTGCTAGGTACGCGGTCACCTTGACCACGTGGTCGAAGCCGATGCCCGCTTCCGCAAGCACCGCTTGCAGGTTCTCGAGACAGCGACGTGTCTCGTCGGCGATCGAGCCCTGAACGAGCTCGTTCGTCGCCGGGTCTAACGCTATCTGCCCCGAACAGAACACGAACCCGTTCGCGACGATTGCCTGCGAGTACGCGCCGACGGCCGCGGGGGCCGACTCCGATGCAACCACTTCTTTCGTCATGCTTCCTCCTTCATGGTTGGCTTCGGCGCCTTCTCACGGCAAACCTGTTGGTGGGGTGACGCTCCAGTCGTATGCGTAAGGGGACGTCCGGATGTTTGTCGACTTCGGCGACGACCCTTCGGGTGCGTACCACAGGGTCCAGGGCTTGCCGCTATCCGACGCGCGTCCGAATAGGACACCTGTACCCAGCGGCCCCCAGCCGGGATCGAAGTCCGCGAGGTCGTTTCCCGAAGTCAGTGTTTGCGCCACACCTCCGGTGGCCGCGACGATCACGAGATGACCGTCGTTGACAGTGCCTCCATCGGCAACGCCGATCGCGGCGATGTAATTGCCGTCGCTGGAGCAACTCGGCCATTGAAAAGCTTGACCATGAGGAGTCAGGTACGCCTGTGACGCACCGGGCGATACAACCGCGAGCCTCTTGTGAGACAGCGCTGGATACGGACGACCTCCCCCCACAACTGCGACCAGGCGATCGCCGCACCTCGCGACATAGCCGTTCGCGGCCGGAATGACCTCGTCCGCCACGTCGGTGAGCCGAGCGTTGCCGTGCGCGTTCGCTTCAAATGCTTGGAGCGTCCATCCGTCCGCCGCAACTGAAGTCCCCGGCGACACCCACATCAAGGGGGAATCGCCGTCTAGCCAGGCACTGGCTAAGACGACGCAGCATGCTCCTTGCCCCGGGTCATAAGACGAAAGAGAGTGGTCCTCCAGGCCTATGAGTTCAACGAGGGCGTGCGAGGTATCGCCTCCGGCGAACGCCGTCACGACGAGATGTTTGCCATCCGGAGAGACCCCGAAATCGGAAAGGTCGCCCTCTGCAAACTCGACGGCGTCGTGTCCGGGTCGCGCGACGAACAACGTCTTTTCGTCGGCCGACATCGCGAACGCGCAGTCACTCGAAGGCGACCACGCAGCTTTCATGCTGCCCGCGGGAAACATAGGGCCGCGGTCTTCGCCCGTGGCCGTCCATAGATGTCCCGCGCTACTAAGGAGCCATTTTCCGGACGCGCTCCATTTCAGTGATGCTCCGGAGTCGAAGCGCGCGACCACGGTCCCGTCGATGTTCGCGATCGTCGTCGTGGGTTTCGAGTACGCAGCGATCTCGCCAGAACCGGTCGGCGGTGTCGCGGGGTGATCACAGGCTTTGGGATACCTATTGGGGCTGAAACCGAACTGGACCTGAGGCATCTCATCCGGCGTAGGCGATGAAGAAGGGCCCGAGGTCGTTTTCGGAGCGGCGGAACTCGGCGGGATTGGGTGCTCGTGGTGGCGATGGTGCGGGGGCCGAGTTCCAGACGTGGTGTCGCTCCCCCGGATCAGAGGAATGGCAAGAGCTAAGCCGAGCCCGGCCACGAACAACACCGCCAACACGGAGCGCGCGACGGCCGACGTCTTCGTGCTTACGTCGTTTTCGGGCGGAGCGTTGCCATTCGGATCCCTATCCACGATCGCGAAGTCTTTCAGGAAACTCCGGGGGCGGGCCGTTACCCTGGACGGCACCGCTCATTAAGGTGCCTGAATGACCGATCGGCCCTCGACGTTCGCTCTCACCCCCGACCTAATCGCACGGGCGCTTTCGACGCGGCAGGGCCGCGAAGCCATCGAGAAAGCCCTCGAGCTTGCAGAAGACCCCCGGTCGCCCGATGCGCTGGAGGCAGGCCAATCCCCCGGTTACGAATCTGACCTGGCCCTGGCTGAAGCGGCCGGGAAGGTCCTCGAAGACCCATTGCTGGAGGGCCTGGCACGCGACGCCCGCAGCCGCGGTGAGATGAACAGGGCTCTGATCCTTCTCTCCCACTACCTCGCGAGGTCTCACACCGTCGAAGAGGTGACCCAGCGATTGGCCGAGACCGTGCCCATCGTCGTCGGGGGGGACCGAGCATCCATCCTCTTGTGGGACGAATCTCACGAATCTTTGAAGATCCAGGGCCTGCACGGGTACAACCCGGAGCTCGGGGATCGACTGGTGGCAAACACCTACACCCCCGACGAGGTTGCGGAGTTCGAGGGCGCCGGGACCGATCGAGCCCTTCGCCTGTCTGCCGACGCGGCGAACTCAGGGATGGCTCAGAGGATGCGTGATGTGGGATCGCGCGAGATGCTCGTGGTTCCCATCGCCTCTACAGAGGAGCCGATCGGATACATCTGCGCCGTGCGAACGAGCGAAGTCCCATTCCCAGATGACGGGACGCTGGATGCACGCCTCAGTGGGATAGCCGATCAAGCTGCCACCGCGATCGAAAGAGCGCGACTCTTCGAATACGAACGTAGCGCGGTGATGCGTCTTCGAGAAGCAGACGTGTTCAAGGACGAGTTCCTGGCAACCGTTAGTCATGAGCTCAGAACGCCTATCGCCGTATTGATCGGCACCGCGCGGACTCTGGCGATGCGCAGCGATCAGCTCGACGAGAAGGGTAAGCAAGAGTTCCTCGACACGATCCTTCGTCGCGGTCAGCAATTGCAGCGGATGGTCAACGACCTGCTTCACTCGTCTCGCGACATCGAGCTCAGTCTAGAAGAACGCAATCTGGCCGACATCGCTCTCGCAGCTGCATCGGACCTAAAAGAGATCGAACCATCCGCGCAGATCGTGTACGCGGGTAAGAACGATGTTCGCGCGCGCGTCGATGCCGATCGCGTGCGGCAGGTGCTCGACAACCTACTGACCAATGCATTGAAGTACGCCCCGGGATCCGAGGTGCGGATCGATGCCGGGCGCAATCGCCGGCGCGGGCAATCCTGGATGTCGGTGTCCGACGACGGGCCGGGGATGACTCCCGAACAGCTGCAGTTGGTG
>JBHELU010000295.1:0-11234 GCA_046262955.1 Actinomycetota bacterium
GTCCGGAACGATCGCGGGTCTGGCAGCGTTTGGCGCTGCGCTGGTCGATCCCACCGCGAGTCCCAATCCCGTCGTCCTCGCTGGCGTGACGATCTTCGCGGTGGCGATCTACACGTTTGCCGCTTCGGGGCTCTTCTCTTCGATGAACGGTGCTCGTGCAGAGACCGACCCCGCGCGCAGGCAGGTCTTGCGCCTGGCTATCGCGGGCGGCGGAGTGCTTGCCGTCGGCGGAGGGATCCTGGGGTGGATCGCCCGCCGCGTCTCAGGGCCCGACACGAACGTCGCGTTGGTTTCCGCAGCCACTCCTGCAACGGTCCCATCGCGCACTCCGTTCCCTCAGATCGCCGGACTGTCGCCAGAGATCACCACCGCCGCAGAGCACTACGTTGTCGACATCGATATCGTCCCGCCGTCGGTAGAAGCCTCGACGTGGAACCTGACGGTGCGGGGGCTTGTCGGCAAGCCGACCAACTATGGGTTCCAACAACTCCAGCATTCATTCGACATCGTCGAGGAGTACGCGGTCTTGACGTGCATCTCTAATCGCGTCGGCGGGAACCTGATCGGCAATTCGAAGTGGGGTGGCGTGCGGTTGCGTGACGTGCTCGATGCCGCAGGTGCGCGGGACGATGCCGTCGACGTTGTGTTCCGAGCCGCCGACGGCTACGCCGATTCGATCCCCCTCGAGGTTGCGCGACACCCGTCGACGATCCTGGCCGTCTCTCAGAACGACAAACCGTTGACGCAAGACCATGGGTTCCCGTGCCGCGTCCGCGTCCCGATGATCTACGGCATGAAGAACGTGAAGTGGTTAACCGAGATCGAAGTGGTCGACAAAGACTTCCTCGGCTTCTGGCAATCACGCGGCTGGAACGACAAGGCGATCGTCCACACCGAATCGCGCATCGACGTTGCCGGCGACCACCTGAATGCGTCCGCCGGCAGGGCGACGTGGATCGCAGGCGTTGCCTGGGCCGGCGATCGAGGTATCTCGAAAGTCGAGGTGTCGACAGACGGGGGCCGGACCTGGAACGAAGCGATGCTGAAAGACGCGCTCGGTCCCCTCGCGTGGCGACTGTGGGCCTACCGCTGGACGCCGTCCGACCGCGGAGCTGCCCGTGTCGAGTGCAGGGCGACGGACGGAACCGGCGCCGTGCAGACCACCCACCAAGCGGCCCCCTACCCGTCGGGCTCCTCCGGCCTGAACGTGGTGGAGGTAACAGTCACGTAGAGCGCGGTCTTGGTTTCTTTCCAACATGGGCGACGAAACTCGTGCTGTCGAACGGAAAGAAGCGGACCTTAGGTGCCTTGACCTAGCCAGGCATCAATTGGGGTTGGTTTCACGCGAGCAGGCGATCACTCTCGGAATGTCTGCTCGAAGCATCTGCAGCCGAATATGCATGAGTCGGTGGACCGAAGTACTCCCGAAAGTCTTCGCAGTCGTCGGGGCGCCCGCCAACCATCGTCAACTTGCGATGGCGACCTGCCTTTGGGGCGGCGGTGATGCTTTCTTGTCTCACACGACGGCCGCCTCGCTTTGGGGAATTGCGGATCTCGCATCAGTGCCTGCACACGTGACGATTCCGAAGTGGCGTCCGTCACCCTGCACCAAAATCGTCGTTCACACCAGCCTGAGACAGGTTCCAGCGGATCGCGGCGCTGTCGGACCACTCCGGGTAACTGGCGTGGCGAGGACCTTGCTTGATCTCGGGCAGGTCGTCGCCGACGATGTCCTTGAACAAGCGGTCGAGCGCGCGCTGGCGAATCAACTTGTTTCCGTCGCGCGCCTGAGGTGGCAGCTCAGGACTGTCGGGGGCAAAGGTGCTCGAGGAGCTGCCTCACTGAGTCGGATCCTCGAGAAGCGAGGGGACGTTGCCGCCGCTGAGAGCGCTCTTGAGACTCGAGTGTCGCAAGTGCTGCGCAAACACCACCTGCCACCACCGGAGCGTCAAGTTCCTGTGTGGGATCGAAATCGTTTCGTCATGCGAGCGGATTTTGCCTATCAGCCCGCCAAGCTCATCATCGAAGTTGAGGGTTTTGCGTTCCATTCCGGAAGGGTCCAGTGGGAGGCGGACAGACGAAAGGATCTTGCGCTGGGACGCATCGGCTACTCGATCGTTCGAGTCACATCCAGGATGCTGGATGAAGATGAGCTCGGCTTCATCAATGCAGTCAAGAGTCACCTCATGCCGACGTTCTTTCCTTCTTAAACGACGAAAAACGTCCAGGTATTTGGAAAGAACGAACTAAGAAGGTTCGAAGTGGATCAGTACTGATCCCACTTCGGGGCAGCGCGCGCGCAGCGCGTTCTCGATCCGTTCGGACGCGTCGTGGATGCGAGCCAGCGGCAGATCGTCGCGCGCCCGCATATGGGCCACTACCGCCAGCTCGTCGCCGGAGGAAGTCACCAGCACTTCGTGGCTGTCGAGGATGTCGGGCTCGTCGCGCGCCAGGCCGCGCACCAATTCGACGACGTCGGTCCGCGAGGCCGTGACGTCCTTGCCGAACGCCGTCGGCTCCATCGGCTCGAGATGAGTGTCGACCCGCGTGTCGGGGCCAAGCTCGGCGCGCACCGCGTTCTCGACGTCTTCGGAAAGTCGATGAGCGCTCACGACAGACAGGCCCGGGTCGACCTTGGCATGGAGGGTTGCGTGTATCGAGGGCCGCCCTCGTTCGTTGAACGCGTGAACGAGCACGTTGTGAACCTCTTGGATGCCGTCGACGCGGCTGGCAGCTGCCTGAGCCCTCTCGACCAACCCACTTCCCGCGTCGGCCGGTTCGACATGCACGACGACGTCGGCGTCGGGAACCACTTCGTGGATCTCTTTCTCGACGCTTTCTGCGATGTCGTGTGCGCGCTCGAGAGAGGTCGTTCTACCCGCGGCGATGGTCACGTCGGCGAAGAGCTTCGATCGTCCGCCGCTTCTCACGCGGACGCGCCGTGCTTCTGCGACTCCGGGAGCTCTTGCAGCGGCGGCCTCGATCTCTTCGACGGGGATGCCGGGGACCCGATCCATCAGAACGTCGATCGAGCGTTTGGCGGTGCGGGACGTCGCGATAAGGACCGCGACCGCGACTACGAGTGCGCCGATGGCGTCGGCCTTAGCGACGCCGGCTCGAACCAACAGCAAGCTCAAGAGCGCGACGGCAGATGTTGCGACGTCGATCATGAGGTTCAGCGCGCCGGCATGAAGGGCGGCGGAAGTCACCGACCGAGCTGCGCGGATCATCGCTCGAGCGCGGGCACCATCGATGAGGATCGACGCTCCGAAGAGAACAAGTGCGTACCAGGGGGCCTCGGCGTGCGAAGTACGAGCCAGTTCGAGGCACGCTTCGACTGCGATCCACAACGCCAGCCCTGCGAGCACGAGAGTTTCCGCGAACGCGATCAGGTTCTCAGCTTTGGCGTGTCCGTAGTGGTGGGTCTCATCGGCGGGTTTTGCAGCGAGCCGGACCGCGAAGAAGACAAGTGCGAGTGCGACAACGTCCAGTACGGAATCGAGCGTTTGGGACAGAACCGCCAGGCTTCCGGTGGCTCCCCAAACCGCAAGCTTTGCCGCTGCGAGCAGCACGGTCACGCCGAGCGCGATGCCGGCCGTTTTCTCCGCGGAAGGTCTGGCCATGCACGAAGAGTAAAGAGGAAAGCGTTGAGCTGGTGCGCTAGGCGGCGAGGCTCTCCACGACGTCGGTTAGCTCGTCGATGTGGGTCTTCATCAAGAAGGTGTCCGCCCACTCCGGAGGCTCGGTCAGAACTGCCGAGAAGGCGATGATCTTCGTTTTCGGGCAATGCTCTCGGATGAAGACGGCGGCTTTCGAGCCGTCCCAACGCGGCATGAAGAAGTCCAGCACGACGACGTCGGGGTTCACGTCTGCTGCCAGCAGGGCACCCTCGAGGCCGTCCGCAGCCACCCCGCCGATGCGGAACCCGCCGTGCACATCGAAGATCGTGCACAACAGCGTGCGCATCGCCTCGTCGTCGTCGACGAGCATCACAACCGGGCGGTGAGCCATAGAAAGAATGTGAGCTTGCGGCCAGTTGCCCGCAATAGCCCGAAAGAGCTAGTCGTGGAAGGCGCCGGATTGCTCTTGCTTCGGTTGAAAAAATCTTTAGTCACGACTAAATTACGGCGATGACCTCCCCTTCTGCAGCCGTCGAGGACTACCTCAAGGCCGTTTACCTCCTGGGCGAGGAGACGCCGACGCCCGGCGCGACCGGCGTCGTTGCGACCACGGCACTCGCTCGCCGCCTCGGCGTATCGGCCGCCTCGGCCACCAACATGCTGAAGAAGCTCGCTGCACTGGGGCTCGTCTCGCACTCGCCCTATAGAGGTGCGGAGCTGACCCCCGCGGGACGAGCCGTCGCCCTCGAGGTCATCCGTCACCACCGGTTGATCGAGACATATCTGGCTACTGCGCTCGATGTGCCTTGGGATCGGGTGCACGAAGAAGCCGAGGTCCTGGAGCACGTCCTTTCAGAGCAATTAGAAGAACGGATCGCCGCCCACCTCGGAGATCCGGTGGCGGATCCTCACGGGCACCCGATCCCGCGCCGGGACGGTCAACTGCCCGATGCAAGTGATTCGAGATTGTGGGACATCGCGGTTGGCTCGACCGCGACGGTCACCCGCGTGCCCGATTCCGACGCGGAGACACTCCGTTACCTGGATTCGTCTGGGATCCGTCCGGGGGTCCAGGTTCGCATCGAAGAGCTCGGTCCCGTCGACGGGCCCCTACTCGTCAGACCGGTTGACGGCGAAGACCGGTGCGCCTTGTCGCGGGTACTTGCTGAGTCGATCTGGGTGGCGCGGTGAAAAGCGAAAAGCCCCGCGTTCGTTCTGCCGCCGATACGAAAGCGCAAGCTGCGGCCGAGGAAGCACTCGCAGGCCGGGGCCGCGGCTTCCGCGCGCGCGTCCTTCCGTTCTTGGGCCCCGCGTTCATCGCATGCGTCGCGTACATAGATCCCGGGAACTTCGCCACCAACATCCAAGGCGGCTCCGAGTATGGCTACCTACTGGTCTGGGTCGTCGTCGCGGCCAACCTGATGGCTGTACTTATCCAGTTCTTGTCGGCGAAGCTTGGGATCGCGACCGGAAAGAACCTTCCGGAGTTGATGCGGGACCGATTCCCGCGTCCCGTCGTCTATGCGTTGTGGGGCTTGGCCGAGGTCGTTGCGATGGCGACGGATCTCGCCGAGTTCTTAGGTGCTGCACTCGGATTCAATCTGTTATTTGGGATGCCTCTGTTTGTGGCCGGGTTGCTTACCGGTCTGACGACTTTCCTCATCCTGGGATTGCAACAACGCGGCTTCCGACCACTCGAAGCGGTCATCACTTCTCTCGTCGGAGTCATCGCAGGCTGCTACTTGATCGAGACGGTGATGGGGAAGCCGGACATCGGTGCGGCCGTCTCGAGCTTCCTGCCTCCCGAGTTCGCGGGAACCAACAGCGTCCTACTGGCAACCGGCATCCTCGGAGCGACGGTCATGCCCCACGTCATCTATCTGCACTCGGCACTGACGCAAGACCGGATCGTGGTTCGAGACGAGAGCAGGTTGAAGAAGCTGATGCGCTTCGAATTGGTCGATGTAGTTATCGCCATGGGTCTCGCGGGTTTGGTGAATGTGGCGATGCTGATGATGGCTGCCGCCACCTTCCACCATGCAGGTGAGACGCACATCGCCAGCATCGAGCAAGCACACCGGACACTGACCCCCTTGCTGGGGAGAGCGTCGAGCATCGTGTTCGCGGTGTCGCTACTTGCCTCGGGCCTGTCTTCGTCGACCGTAGGGACGATGGCGGGTCAGGTGATCATGCAGGGATTCCTCCACTGGCACATCCCGCTGTGGGTGCGGCGACTGGTCACGATGGCCCCCGCGCTGATCATCATCGCGATCGGGCTCGACCCAACGAAGACGCTTGTTGCCAGCCAGGTCGTACTGTCATTCGGGATCCCCTTCGCCTTGATCCCGCTGGTCGTGTTCACGTCTCACGGTGAACTGATGGGGGTCCTTAGAAACAAACCCATGACGACAACGGCGGCCGCGATCCTTGCCGCCTTGATCAGCGCATTGAATCTTTTCCTTCTCTATAAGACCTTTGTGGCATGACGACTTTCGATCACATCCTCGTGCCCCTCGACGGCTCCCGCCTTGCCGAGGACATCCTGGGCCCGGCTTCCTACTTCTGTTTGCGCCTGAGTGCCCGGATGACCTTGCTTCACGTCGTCGAGGAGTACGCCCCGCACACCGTTCACGGGGAACGCCATCTCGCGACCTCGGCCGAAGCTGCTGCTTATCTCGATGCGATCGCTGCGGGACTCAGGTCGACCGGGGTCATCGTCGATTCGCACGTCCACGAGCGCTCGGTCGGCGACGTCGCTGCGGCCATCGATACGCACGCGCACGAGTTCGATGCAGATCTGATCGCAATGTGTAAGCACGGTCGCTCGGGATTCCGGCAGAAGCTGGTGGTCGGCAGCATCGCGCAACAGATATTGCGCGCGGGCGGAACGCCCATCTTGCTCACGATGCCGCGGGCCACACGAGAGCACGAACCTTTCTCGGTTCGCCGGATGTTGATCCCACTCGATTCGCATCACGACGCGGCATCGGCTCTTGCAACGGCTGCGGATCTTTGTCGAGCATTCGATGCGAGCGCGGATCTGCTGACGGCCGTTCCATCCCTTGCCGAGGCACGTAAGAAAGAGACACCCGCGGCGCGCCTCCTTCCCAGCGCTGCCGCAGCTCAGCTGAGGATGGAACGCGACGACGCAACTCAGAGCCTCGAAACTCACGCGCAGGTGCTGGCAGACGCCGGGATCGTCACCCGGTTGGAGACGCGAGACGAAGACCCTTCCGAAGCGATACTCAAGCAAGCCGTGGCCTCGCAGTCCGATCTCATCGTCCTGACGACCCACGCACGCGCCGGTTTCGGCGCGTGGTACACGGGGAGCACGGGATATCGCGTGATCACGGAGGCGAAACAAACCTTGCTATTGCTGAGAGAGCTGTAGGTCTAGCTAAGTGGAAGAGCTGTCCCTCGTTGCGACTGCCGACGGCAACTCACTCAACGTGGGTGCCTGGCAGATCGAGGATCCGCAGGGCACCGTCGTGCTCTTCCACGGCATCCCCTCGGTGAAGCCGGATGCTCCGGGAACGCCCACCTATCGAGACTTCGCTCGCACGATCGCAGAGGCCGGATACAACGCTGCGTGGGCAGACATGCGTGGAGTGCGCGATTCGCCCGGCTACTTCTCTATCGAAGGATGGGTTCGCGATGCCGCAGCCATAGTCGACGTGGCTCGCGGGTTGAGAGCCGATCGATTGATCCTGGTCGGATCCTCTGCCGGAGGGAGCGTAGCTGCACAGGCGATCGCTCGCGGTGTAGCTGCGGATGCATTGGCATTGTTGGGGACACCTGCAAGTTGGGTCTCCTTCGCGGCGTCGCCCGATGTGGCCCTTTACTTGATCACTCACGATGCAGGGATGCGTGTGGCACAAGACATCGCATCCGATCCGACCGAGTGGGCGGCGGAGTTCGCCTCGGTCGAAGCCGAGTCGGCTGTCGTCGATCTCGAAATACCGATCCTCATCGTGCACGGCACCGCAGACGACGTCGTTCCCGTCGACCACGCCCAGCGGATCGCAAAGAACGCGCGTAACGCCGAGGTCAGGATCCTCGAGGGTGCTTCTCACCGGCTCCGGCATGAAGATGAGGCGATCGCCGTGCTACTCGATTGGTTGAGCCGAGTGGCTCCGTGATCAAAGTCGTCTACACGGTCGTGGTGGCGGGGATCCTGCTGATCGTCGCCGGTGGGATCGCCAACGGCTTCGACTCGACGACCGTGGTGATCCTGGGTCTGGCGGTCGGCGTCGGTCTGCTGGCGGTCGGAGTGACCCGTCGCTTCGCGCAGGGCTTAGCCGGACCGGCCACGTGCAGTGAGTGCGGGAAGTCGATCGCGCCGAGTTCCCCTTACTGCAAGCACTGCGGCGCCCTGCGTTAGAGCAGCGAGGCCTGGTTCTTCGACCGCTTCCGGGTGGGCTTCTGCTCGTCTTCGGCGGGATGCTCGATGACGGCAACGACCCGGGTGGCCATGAAGCGCCCGCTGCGGACGATGACGCCGGTGCGAGTCACTTCGGAAACCTCCACCGTGCCGCGCACGTTGGAGATCTCGACTCGACGACCGGCCTTGGAGGCGACGATCTCGTAGGTCTTGGTGGCGTCCCCGACGTCGACGACGATCTCGACCCGATCACCTTTCATTCGCTAATGCTCGCACGCGCGCACCCATCCAGACCAGTGAGACAACTACCAGGCGATAGGGTCGAGCGCCTGGATCGATCGTCTGTGTATGACCGGGAGGTAGGCAGTGGCTGAGGCGGGCGACGCTTTCGATGTAGTCATCCTCGGGGGTGGGAACGCCGGCTATTCCGCCGCTTTCAGAGCGGTCGAGCTGGGTCTCTCCGTAGCGATGGTCGAGAAAGACAAGGTGGGCGGTACTTGTCTGCACCGTGGGTGCATCCCGACCAAAGCCCTCCTTCATTCCGCAGACCTGGTCGATGAGATCTCGAGCGCCGGTGAGTTCGGTCTGATCGTCGGCGAGCCGGAGGTCGATTGGGGCAAGGTGCTCAGCTTCAAAGACTCCGTCGTCGGTCGGATGTACAAGGGCCTTTCGGGTCTCGTGCGCAAGCACAAGATCGAGCTCGTCGAGGGCACCGGGAAACTGGTCGACAACAAGACGGTCGCGGTCGAGACCAAAGATGGGGCCAGGCGTTTAACGGCTTCCAAGGGCCTGATCCTCGCGACCGGCTCCTACCCACGTGATCTGCCGTTCATCAAGGCCGACGGCGACAAGGTTCACAACTCGAACCACGGACTGGTCGCCCAAGACATCCCGTCGTCGATCGTTATCGTCGGCGGCAACTACATCGGCCTCGAATTCGCGAGCGTCTATCGAAGCTTTGGCGCCAAGGTCGACGTCGTCGAGATGCTTCCTAAGATCGCTCCCTTGGAGGATGACGACATCTCGGAAGCTCTGGCGAAGCTGCTGCAAAAGCGCGGCATCAAGTTCCACCTCGGCGTTTCCGTCACCGGGGCCAAGCCGACAGACAGCGGTGTCGACGTCGAGATCGAGAAAGACGGGCAGAAAGAGACACTCAGCGCGGATCGCATGTTCGTTGCGATCGGTCGCGGCCCCCGCACGGACGACATGGGCTTCGAGGAAGCGGGCGTCAAGCTCGACAAGGGCTACATCGTCGTCGACGAAGGATTCCGCACATCGCTCGATGGTGTTTACGCGATCGGCGACGCGATCTACGTGCCGGACGCGAACTGGCCCCACCCGCAACTTGCACACGTCGCGTTTGCGGAAGGACAAAAGGCCGCAGAGCGGATCGCCGGCGAGGACCCTGCACCCGTCGACTACAAGAACATCCCTCACGTCATCTACTGCCAGCCCGAAGTAGCTGCGGTCGGGCTCACCCAGAAGAAAGCGGAAGAGCTCGGCATGGAGGTCGAAACGAAGCGCTACCCGTTCTCGGCGAACGCTCGTGCGTTGATGCTCGGCGGAGGGCAGGGATTCGTGAAGAGCGTTGCCGAGAAAGGTGGCGCTGTCGTCGGCGTGCACGTCATCGGCCCTCGAGCGTCAGACATCATCACCGAGGCTCAGCTCGTCACTTCCTGGGAGGCGTATCCGGACGAGCTCGCCGAGCTCATGCATCCGCACCCGACATTGTCCGAGGTGATCGGCGAGACCTTCTTGGAGCTTGCCGGCAAGCCATTGCACGGGGCTTAGAGATATGGATGTCAGCGAGCTCGAGAAACTGTCGTCGCACGAGCTTCACGACCGAGCCGTCGAACACGCCAAGCATCACCTGGACATCGCGTTCCTATGGCGACTGATCCGTTCGATCCCGGCTGCCGAAGCGGCGGCGGGCGACATCGGTGAGGCTGAGGTCGACGTCGTGAGTGCGGCCCAGGTGCTGAACGATGTGGTTCGTTCGGGCGAGGGCGACCTCGCCGATGCACTAAGACCGCTTTACCTCGAGTACCTGACAGCGCACGACCACTAGTGCCGGCTGGTTACTCAGGGACGCCCCTTCCACGAAAGCTCGGCATCAAAGAAGGAGCGCGCGTTGTGTTCGTCGGCGCCCCCTCGGGCTTCGACGGGACGCTCGGGAAGCTTCCCGACGGGGTCGAGATCTTGACCAGACCCGGCAAGCAGATGGACGTCGTCCTTTTTTTCACCGCTTCGAGCGTTGAGCTGCGCCGGAGGTTCGCGGCACTGGCCCGCTCACTGGCACCTGCCGGCGGGCTGTGGATCGGGTGGCCCAAGAAGTCGTCGGGTCTTGCCACCGACCTGACGGAGAACGTCGCTCGTGAGATCGGGCTAGACGCAGGCCTGGTGGATAACAAGGTGTGCGCGATCGACGACACCTGGTCCGGGCTGCGCTTCGTGATCAGGCTGAAGGATCGCCCTGAGGCCGACTAGGAATCCCGATTCCGCACTCAGCGGAGCTGTGGCGCTAGCGCAGCGCGCCGTGGGCCTCATGTTCGGCTCTGAGGACCGAAGGCGCTAGCGCAGCGCGCCGTGGGCCTCATGTTCTAGGGGCAGGTAACCTCGGTTATTCCGAATATCAACCCGGTGGGATAGCCAGGAGGGTCGGCCGATGACGACCGAAGTCAAGATGCCTCAGCTCGGCGAGACCGTCGTCGAGGGAACGATCACGAAGTGGCTCAAGCAAGAAGGGGATCAGATCGCGGAGGACGAGCTCCTCGTAGAGGTCTCTACCGACAAGGACGACTCCGAGGTGCCATCGTCGGCGGCCGGCGTGATCCAGAAGATCCTCGTTCCCGAGGGTGAGACGGTTTCGGTCGGAACCCCCCTCGCAGTGATCGGGGGCGACGGCGAGGCGGCGGCATCGAGCGACGACTCGGCCGATCAGCCCGCTGCCGAGGCGGAAGATGACCCGGCACCCAAGGCGGAGTCAAAAGCGGATCAGGCCGAAGACGAAGCTCAAGAAACACGCGGATCCGCAGAAGCCGAACCGGAATCCGGGGGTGCCGATGACCAAGGAAAGGACCAAGCGGCCCGCGCGGCAGCATCGGCTACTGCAGCCCCTGCGGAAGAGGAGACCGATTCGGGCGGCGGTGAGTCGCGCGGAAAGGGCGGCGAAGCGCCTGCTACCAACGAGCAAGAGCAGGGCGAAGCTCCGCGCCGCGAACAGGGCGGGGACT
>JBHELU010000296.1:0-3192 GCA_046262955.1 Actinomycetota bacterium
CCCCGGCACGCCGTCGCGATGATGATCCCGCCCGCGTGGGAGGGCTCCGATCACATCGACGGCGACGTCCGTGACTTCCTCCACTATCACGCGTGCTTGCTCGAACCGTGGGACGGTCCGGCCGGGCTTGTTTATTCGGACGGTTTGATGGTCGGCGCGGCTCTCGATCGCAACGGCTTGCGACCTTTGCGCGTATCCATCTGTGAGGACGGGCTCATCGCGGTGGCCTCGGAAGCCGGCGCGGTATCGACCCGAGGACACGGCCGCGTGAAGCGAACGAAACTGGGGCCAGGCCACGCGTTCAGCGTCGCTCCCACCGAAGGTGGGGTTCTCGAAGACTCCGAGATCAAAAGCAGGCTCGCGCATCGTGCTCCCTATGGAGACTGGTTGGCCGAGCACATCTACGAACGTCCGACCGGCGATCCGATCGAGTTGGCTCCCGACAACGTCACAGCCCGACAGGTCGCAGCCGGGTACACCAAGGAAGAGGTAACCGTCGTGATCCGGCCGATGGCGACGGATGGAGCCGAACCAACGTCGTCCATGGGAGACGACACGGCGCGTGCGCCTTTCGCAACCCACCCTCGTCCGATCTTCAATCACTTGAAACAGCGTTTCGCCCAAGTTACGAACCCACCGATCGATCACCTGCGCGAGCGCGGTGTGATGTCGATCGCAACGCGGCTCGGGGGCCGGGCGCCCCTGCTGCTGGAGATGCCGGAAGCGGCTGCGCTGCGCGAATACCGGTCGTTTCTGCTGTTCCCGAGTGCCGTACGCGACCTGGTCAACGACGGCGCGATCGTCCTGGATGCGACCTTCGATCTCGACGAAGGCGCGACCGGTCTCGAGCGAGCCTGCGCACGTTTACAGGAGGAGGCAACTGCTGCGGCCGTAGGCGGGGCAGACATCATCGTCGTGTCGGATGAGAGCTCGGGCCCATCTCGTGTTTGCATCCCCGCTGCACTCGCGGCCGGGGCCGTCCATCACCGGTTGCTGGCGGAGGGTTTGCGCGCGGCCGTGAGCATCGTCGTCGTTGCCGACGACCCGCGCGAATCTCATCACGTCGCGTGCTTGCTCACGAACGGGGCGGACGCCGTGTGCCCTCGACTCCTTTTGGAATCGATAGTCGCGATCGCAAAGGCCGGGCGCCTGGGCGGCGGGGTCGAGTCCGATGAGGCCCAGCGACTCGTTCGGCGGGCGATCGAAGACGGCCTCCTGAAGATCATGTCCAAGATGGGCATCTCGACGCTCGATTCGTACCGCGGAGCGCAAATCATCGAAGCGATCGGGCTGGGCCACGACGTCATCGAGCGATGCTTCACCGGTGTCGCGTCGACCCTAGGTGGGCTCTCGTTCGAACAATTGGCGAGAGACCTCATCGATCGTCACCGGCTGGCATACGAGAGCAAAGGTGCACCGGTGAACACCGGGTTCATCAAGCACCGATCGGGAGGCGAGTACCACGCGATCAACCCCGACGTGGTCGACGCCATCCAAGAAACGGTAGGACTCAAGTCAGAGAGCGTCGTGACCACCGACGACAATGAGATGGCCGCGGCGCATGCATTGCGTACGGCAGCGCGCGGCGACGAAATCGCATACGCCCGCTTCTCTTCGCTTGTCGGACAGCGTCCGATCACCGAGCCGCGCGACTTGCTGGAGTTCGAGCAAGCGTCGACTCCGATCTCCGTCGACGAGATCGAGCCCGTAGAGGCGATCACGCGAAGGTTCTCGACCGGCGCGATGTCGCACGGCGCGTTATCGGCCGAGGCCCACGAAACCCTGTCGATCGCAATGAACATGATCGGCGGCATGGCGAACACCGGGGAGGGCGGCGAAGACCCGGCCCGGTTCTCCGACGAGCGCAACTCCGGTATCAAACAGATCGCTTCGGGCCGGTTCGGCGTGACGCCTGAATACCTCGCCAACGCCAAAGAGCTTCAGATAAAGATGGCGCAAGGCAGCAAGCCCGGAGAGGGCGGCCAGATCCCCGGCAAGAAGGTCACCGAGGAGATCGCACGCCTGCGGCACACAGTTCCCGGCGTTGCCCTGATCTCTCCCCCGCCTCACCACGACATCTATTCCATCGAAGATCTCGCCCAACTGATCTTCGATCTAAAGCAGGCGAACCGACACGCGCAGGTCTCCGTGAAGCTCGTTTCCTCCGAAGGGGTCGGGACGATCGCGGCGGGCGTCGTAAAGGGTCTTGCTGATGTCGTTCACATCTCGGGCGGGGACGGTGGTACCGGCGCAAGCCCGCTCTCGTCGATCAAGAACGCCGGTATGTCGTGGGAGCTGGGTCTTGCGGACACACATTCCTCTCTGATGAACAACGGTCTGCGAGCTAGGACGCGCCTGCGCGTCGATGGCGGATTCAAAACCGGTCGCGACATCCTGATGGCTGCGCTGTTGGGGGCCGACGAGTTCTCGTTCGGCACCGCCGCGCTTGTGGCGGAGGGCTGCATCCTCGTTCGCACCTGTCATCGCAACACTTGCCCGGTAGGGATCGCGACGCAGGATCCGAAGCTGCGCGCGAAGTTCGCCGGCACACCTGAGATGGTCGCTCGTTACCTCACCTTCGTTGCCGAAGAGGTGCGACAACTGCTGGCTTCTCTAGGTTTGCGCTCGATCGACGAAGCCATCGGCCGAACCGATCTTTTGCATCAGCGCGCGACGGGAGACGCAAGGTGGGATTCGGTCGACCTTGCTCCCCTACTCACACCGCCCACCGGCGACAGTCGATTCGTCGAGCGCCTTACGTTGCAAGACCCGCGGGATCGTCTCGGTGACCGGCTGCTCCGCAACGGGATCGACGCCTTGGTGGCCGGCGACGATCTGGAGCTCGACTACCGGATCTCGACCGCCGACCGTGCGGTGGGCGCTGCTCTTTCGTGTGAGTCCGCATTGGTGCTGGGCGGCGAAAGGCCTGAAGGCCGCGTACGGGTTCAACTCGAAGGAGAAGCCGGACAAAGCTTCGGCGCGTTCCTGCGTGACGGCATCGAGCTGACGCTGGTCGGCGAAGCCAACGACTATGTCGGTAAGTCGATGGCCGGCGGGCGCATCGCCGTCGTGCCCCCGGCAAACGACGCGGGCGATCCGGTCCTGGTTGGGAACACGGTCCTCTACGGAGCGACGGGCGGACAGCTTTTCGTTGCCGGTCGAGCGGGTGAGCGGTTCGCCGTCAGGAACTCG